>JAJZRZ010000150.1 GCA_021850085.1 Actinomycetes bacterium
CGCCTCGTACAGCAGCAGCTCGGCACGCACGTCGAGCTCCACGTGCGCTGGATCGAGCAGGATCTCCCGGATCCGCTCTCCGGCATCCCCGGGAGTGACGCCGCCCGGTTCGCGGTAGGTCCTGACATCGTGGCCGAGAGCGCGCAGCTTCTCGGCCAGCAGCGCTATCTGCGTGGACTTGCCCGAGCCGTCCCCGCCTTCAAAGGTGATGAACAGTCCTCTCATCATGACTCCCGCCGACTGGCAACGCCGGCCCACTCGGCCCGCGCGAGAGCGTACAGGTCGTTTCCACGCGCATCGATGGCGACCCACGCAGGGAACCCTTCGAGCTCCATGCGCATCAGGGCCTCTGTGCCGAGTTCAGGATAGGCCACGACCTCCACCGAGCGAACGGCGGTGGCCAGTAGAGCGGCCGCGCCCCCGACCGCCGCGAGATGGACCGCGCCGGTCCGGGCGCACGCACGACGCACTTCGTCCGAGCGCGCCCCCTTGCCGATGGTGGCCACGATCCCCGCTTCCATCAACAGGGGCGTCCATGCGTCCATCCGCTTCGCGGTCGTCGGTCCCACCGCCCCCGCGGGCCTGCCCGCAGCCGCCGGAGTGGGCCCGGCGTAGAACAGCACCTGCCCCGCCAGGCCGTACGGCAGCACCCCGTCACGGTCGAGCTCGAAGGCGAGCCGCTCGTGCGTGGCATCGCGCGCGGCGAAGACCGGCCCAGACAGAAGCACGGGCGTCCCCACGGGCAGCTCGCGCAGCACCCGTCCGGCATCTGGCAGGACTATCCTTGCGGCCTCAGTCATCGGTATCCTCCGCGCGGCCAGGCTCCTCGGCCATCCGCCAGTTGAGGGTGCGGTACGCATGGTACGCCGCGGCGAGCACGATCAGCGAGGCGATCTGCAGCGTGATACGCGGGCCCGTGAACCACGATGGGTCGCTCATCCCGGCGCTCAGATGCGTGACGAGCGCGGCGAGCACATCGGCCAATGGCGCCACCATCACCATCGAAAGCAGAAGCGACACCCTGATGACGGATTCCATCGCGGTGAACACACGCCCGCGGATGTCGTCGGAGACGGTCCGCACCACATACGTGTTGCCCGCGACCGTGAGGCAGGCGATGCAGAAGCCTGCGGCAACGGCGAAGATCATCGAGACCCAGTACGCGCTCACGCTGGCGAACACGAACATCGCCGCGCCGAAGGCGGTCACGGCCCCAAGGAACAACATCTGCAACGGGATGTGGCGAGCGAGCCGCGGCGCGACGATGGCACCGCTCGCCATCCCGAGCGCCAACAGCACGAGCACGAACGTCTGTGGCGCGGCCACGAGCCTGCGCACCGCCTCGAACTGATCGAGGATGGGCACGCCATCGGCAAGGATGTCTTGAACGTAGGCGAGCCCGACCGTGATGACGGAGCCGCCGCCGAGGATCGCAAGCCCGATGGTCACCAGCAGCCCGCGCAGCTCGCGATGCTGGCCGAGGAAGCGGAACGACTCGAGCGCATCCCGTCCGATGAGCGCCAGCTCGAACCTGCCTCGCTCGCGCTCGGGACGCACCTGCACGCGGATGGACCACAGCAGCGCCGCCGAAAGCACGAACGTGAGGCTGTTGAGCACGACGCCGGCACGCGGACCGAGCAGCGCGGGGGCGAGCGGACCAGCGAGCGTGTCAACCATGGGGACGCCGCTGGCGAGAAAAAACCGGACGACCGCTTCAAAGCCCGCGAGAATGGCGCCCGACATGGTCAGGCCGATGAGCATGCTCGCCTGTTGGGTGGTGTACGCCAGACCGTTGGCCACCGCCACCTCTGCGTCGGTGACGAGTCTTGGCACGAGCGCGTTGCGCGCAGGACTGAAGAGCAGAGACGCAAGTTCCATGAGCAACACCGTGAGGTAGATGACTGGGAGGCTGTTCGTCACGAGCAGGATGAGCGTGAGCAGCGCCCGGGCGACGTCGCAGGCGATCATCAGGCGCCTGCGGTCGAAATGGTCCACTGATGCGCCGATGAAAGACGAGAACAGCAGGGAAGGGATGATCTTGGCGATCATGATGCCCGCCACCGCGAACGAGGACCCGCCGGTCAGTGTGGTCACCAGCGGGATGAGCAGACCGATGACCAGCCAGTCCCCGATCCCGCTCACGAACTGGGACAGCCACAGAGCGCGGAACCGCCTGTTTTTGAGCACGCCTGCGTACGGGACCTTCACGTGAAGGTCGGCAGCGGCCGCGGACGCCATCTACGGCACCTCTACGGTGACCGAACGCATCGCCGAGCAACCGACGTTGACGGCCACCGGCAGCGCCGCGATATGGCACGGCGCCGTGAGCACCCGTACGCCGAGGGCGGTCGTGAGCCCGCCCAGACCGGCCGGACCGATGCCCAGCGCATTGATGCCGGCAAGCAGCGCTTCTTCGAGATCGGCGGCCGCATCGGTCGGCGCGGGCATACCGAGCGGCCGGAGCAACGCCTTCTTCGAGAGTTTGGCGACCGAATCGAACGTGCCGCCGACTCCTACCCCCACGATTAGCGGGGGACATGCGCCGGTGGCCTTGGCAGACACGGTCTCGGTCACGAAGCGCACGATCCCATCAGGCCCCGCCGACGGGTCGAGCATCGCAAGCGCACTCGCGTTGTCCGAGCCGCCGCCCTTGAGCATCACGTGCACGCTTGCGCCGCTTCCGGGCCGCAAGCTCACGTCCAGGAAGGCCGGCGTGTTGTCGCCGGTGTTGACGCGCTCGCCCAAGGCGTCGCGCAGCACGCTCATCCGCAGACCGTTGTCCCGGTAGGCCTGCCGCAAGGCCTCGTCGACCGTGCACTGGGGGTCGCCGCCGAGACGCTCGTCGGTGCCAAGCTCGATCCATACCCACACCGCCCCGGTGTCCTGACACACGGGCACGCGTTCGGCGCGGGCGATCCTTGCGTTCTCGAGGAGCTGCCCGAGCACCTCCTGGGCGCGGCACGACGGCTCGAGGGGAAGCGCCCGCTCCATAGCCGCCAGCACGTCCGGGCGGAGCGAGACCGCGGCTTCGGCGATCGCCGCGCGGACGGCTTCGGCTATGGCGGCGAGGGTGGCCAACCGTCACGCCCTGAGATCGACCGTTGCGAGCGCCTCGAAAACGCCCACGGCCGACGCCCGCAGCGCCTCGAGCTCGGCGGCATCGAGATCCAGCTCCGGAATCGACCGGACGCCGCTTTGCCCCAGCCCGGCCGGGACGTTGAGGTGGAGACCCGAAAGCCCGTACTCTCCACCGAGCAGCACGCAGCAGGGCAGCACCGCTCCGGTGTCGCCGAGGATGGCCGCCACCATCTGCGTCACGGACGCCGCCGGCGCGTAGAAGGCGCTTCCCGTCTGGAGGAGCGAGACGACCTCGGCGCCGCCGCGCACAGTGCGGCGCACGATCTCGGCCACCTCCTCGGCGGGAAGAAGCTCGGACAGCGGCGTGCCCGCCACGGTAGAGAAGCGGGGCAGCGGCACCATCGTGTCGCCATGCGCGCCGATGACGAGCGCGTCCACGTCGGTGATCGGGGCACCGGTCGCCTGCGCGATGAAGTACGCGAAACGAGCCGAGTCCAAGACGCCGCCCATGCCGATCACACGCTCGGACGGGAAACCCGACACGCGCCATGCCAGGTGGGCCATGACGTCCAAGGGGTTCGTCACGAGCACGAGAACAGCGTCCGGCGACGACTCGCGCACCTCGGTCACCACCGAGCGGACGATCGCGCCGTTGGCTGTCAGAAGGTCTTCCCTGGTCATCCCCGGCTTGCGTGGAAGGCCGGCTGTCACGACCACGACGTCCGACCCGGCGGTCGGGCCGTACTCGTTGGTGCCGGTCACGGTCGAGGCGAACCGCTCCACCGACCGCGCGTGCATCATGTCGAGCGCCTTACCTTGGGGGACGCCTTCGGCAACGTCGACGAGCACGACGTCCGCGAGACTCTTCAGCGCGATGACCGGCTGGGTAGGATCGGATTCAACCAGCATGCGGATACCGTCGGCTGTTGCCTGCTGGACCAGGCGGATCGCTTCCGCCTTACCTTCCGCTTCGCGGATCTGAGCTTCTTTTCTCGCTTCGGCTGCCAGAATCGTTGCTTCCTTGCTCGCTTCGGCATTCAGAATCTGGGACTGTTTGTTTCCTTCTGCGATGAGAACCGCGGAGGTCTTTTCACCTTCCGCACGGAGAATGGCTTCTCTCCGTTCACGTTCCGCACGCATCTGTTTTTCCATCGCCTGCTGGATGTCTTTCGGCGGTACGATGTTTTTAACCTCTACGCGGTTGATCTTGATGCCCCAAGGATCGGTCGCCTCGTCCAGCACCAG
>JAJZRZ010000004.1:0-1740 GCA_021850085.1 Actinomycetes bacterium
TCACACGCATGGTTGACGGTGAGATCCTCATGCTCGAGAACGTCCGCTTCCATCCCGGCGAGAAGAACAACGACCCTGAGTTCGCCAAGGCGCTCGCCGGACTCGCCGACATCTTCGTCAACGACGCGTTCGGCGCGGCGCACCGCGCACACGCCTCGACCGCCGGCGTGGCCGAGCACCTCCCCGCATATGCGGGCATGCTGCTTGCGCGCGAGGTGGAGACGCTCTCGGGCATGCTCGCCGCGCCCAAACGACCGTTCGTGGCGATCCTCGGCGGCTCAAAGGTCTCCGAGAAGCTCAGCGTGATCGAGCAGCTGCTCGGTGTGGTCGACACCCTGGTGATCGGTGGCGGCATGTGTTTCACGCTGCTCGTGGCCAAGGGCGTGCCCGTGGGTCGCTCGCTCGTGGAGCCCGAGTGGGTGGAATCCGCCAAGGAGATGCTCGCCAAGGCCGCCGACAAGGACGTGGACCTGCTGCTGCCGGTGGACTTCGTGGTGGCCGACGCCATCGCCGAGGACGTCGAGACCAAGAACGTGGGCCGCGAGGAGATCCCTGCGGGGATGATGGGCCTCGACATCGGGCCCACGAGCGCGGAACTCTTCAAAGAGGCCATCGCCTCGGCACGCACGATCTTCTGGAACGGGCCGATGGGGGTCTTCGAGATGACGCCGTTCGAGAACGGCACGAGACAGGTGGCCATGGCCGTGGCGCGGAACACCCGCGCCGTGTCGGTGGTGGGCGGCGGCGATTCCGTGGCCGCGCTCAAGAAGTTCGACTTGGAGGAGCGCGTCACGTTCGTTTCCACGGGCGGCGGCGCTTCCATGAAGCTGCTCGAAGGCTCGGCGCTTCCCGGCGTGGACGCGCTGCTGGACAAGGAGTAGGAGCGTGGAGATGGACCGCCGCATGCTGATCGCCGGCAACTGGAAGATGTACACCACCTCAGGCGAGGGCGTCATCCTCATCCAGGATCTGACGGAACTCGTGCGAGACCATTGGGATTCGGTCGAGGTGGTCGTCTGCCCGCCGTTCACCGGGCTCAAGGCCGCATCCACCGTCATCGAGATCGACAGGCTCACGATCGGCCTCGGCGCGCAGGACGTGCACTGGGAGGACGAAGGGGCGTTCACCGGCGCGATCGCTCCTCGCATGCTCGCCGAACTGCGGTGCGACTACGTGATCATCGGCCACTCCGAGCGCCGCGAGTATTTCGGCGAGACGGACGAAACGGTGAACCGCAAGGTGAAGGCGACATTTGCGGCGGGCATGACCCCGATCATGTGCTGCGGCGAGACGCTCGACACGCGCGAGAACATGGAAACCGAGTCGTTCGTGCGCGGACAGGTCGTGAGCGGCGCGGCGGATCTCTCGGCGGAGCAGGCCGCACGTCTCGTGATCGCGTATGAGCCTATCTGGGCGATCGGGACCGGTCGCACGCCCACGCCCGAGGCCGCCAACGACGTCTGCCGGACGATTCGTGCGACCATCGGCGCCATGTACGGCCCGCCGGCCGCCATGAGCTGCCGCATCCTGTACGGCGGCTCGGTCAAGCCGGAAAACGCGAAGATGTTCTTCGCCGAACCGGACATCGACGGCGCGCTTGTGGGCGGCGCCGCGCTCAAGGCCGACTCCTTCGCCGATGTCGTGAAGGCTGCGCTCTAAGGTGGCTCGCCGTCCACCCGTCGCGCTCATCGTCCTCGACGGTTTCGGTATGAGTGCGGCTCGCGAAGGCAACGCCATCGC
>JAJZRZ010000004.1:1750-22176 GCA_021850085.1 Actinomycetes bacterium
CATCGCGCTTGCCCGCACGCCGAACCTCGACGAGCTTTTCGCCACGTACCCGTGGGCCACCCTCAAGGCGAGCGGCCTGGCGGTGGGCCTGCCTGAGGGGCAGATGGGCAACTCGGAGGTCGGGCACCTCAACATGGGCGCCGGCCGCGTCGTCTACCAGGAGCTCACGCGCATCAACCTGGCCATCGAGGACGGTTCGCTGTTCGGGAACGAAGTCCTCGTTTCGGCCATGGACGGCGCGATCGCCGAGGGTCGAGCGGTGCACTTGATGGGGCTCGTCTCCGACGGGGGCGTGCACAGCCACCAGGAGCACCTCTACGCGCTCATCCGGATGGCCGCCGCACGCGGAGCCACCCGCATCTACGTGCACGCCTTCCTCGACGGCCGCGACGTCCCTCCCGAAAGCGGGCTCGGGTTCGTTCGACAGCTCGAAGCGGTACTTGCCGACGTGGGTGTGGGCCGTGTGGCCACCGTGATGGGCCGCTACTACTCGATGGACCGCGACAATCGCTGGGAGCGCGTCGAGCGGGCGTGGCGGGCGATCGCTCTTTCCGAGGCGCCCTCGGTCTCCTCGGCCACCGCGGCCATCCAAGCGTCGTACGACGCCGGGCTCACCGACGAGTTCGTGGAGCCGGTCGTGGTGGCCCGCGAGGACGACCCCCACGCGCTTCGTGACGGCGACGCCGTCATCTTCTTCAATTTCCGGCCGGACCGCGCCCGCCAGATCAGCCGCGCTCTGGTGGACCCCGCCTTCACCGGCTACGAGCGCTCGACCTTTCCACGGCTGCGCTTCGTGTGTCTGACCGAGTACGATCCCACGATCCCGGCCCCCATCGCCTTCCCGAAACACCTTCCGCGCTGCGTGCTCGCCGACGTGATCGCCGAGGCGGGCCTTCGGCAACTCCACATCGCTGAGACGGAGAAGTACGCGCATGTCACCTTCTTCTTCAACGGCGGGGTGGAGGCGCCCAAGGAGGGGGAGGAGCGGGTGCTCGTACCGAGCCCGAAGGTCGCCACCTACGACCTGCAGCCGGAGATGAGCGCTCCCGAGGTGACGCGCCGTCTGGTGGAGGCGATCCGCGAGGACCGCGCCGATTTCTACATCGTCAACTACGCGAACTGCGACATGGTTGGGCACACCGGCGTTCTCGACGCGGCGATCGTCGCGGTCGAGACGGTGGATGCGGCTGTGGGTGCGGTCGTCTCAGCCGTGCGCGAACGCGCCGGCTCGGCGATCGTCACGGCCGATCACGGCAACGCCGAGCAGATGGTGGACCCTTCAGGGGGCGGTGTCTTCACCGCGCACACGCTCGACCCGGTGCCGTTCATCGTCGTCGCCGACGCAGTGACCGGGGTTGCCGCAGGCGGTATCCTTGCCGACGTGGCGCCGTCGCTGGCAGCTCTGCTGGGCATCGATCCGCCTGCTGAATGGACCGGCAGATCGCTGCTCACTTTTGCCACGCCCACCACCCCAACCGGCACCACCCCAACCGCCTCTTGAGCCGCATGGATGCGCGCGGCTATACTTACACGGCTCGCGTCGGCGTACACCGCCGGCTTTTGACGGCGTGACTGAGGAGAAGTCTGTGGAACTGCTTGCATACATCACCATCGCTATCCACGTGATATGCGCTGTGGGTTTGGTTGTATTCGTCTTGCTCCACTCGGGCAAAGGCACGGGCGTATCGTCGCTGTTCGGTGCGGGGCTCCCAGCATCGGCAACCGGCACAGGCATGATCGAGAAGAACCTCGACCGCATCACGATCGCCTTCGCCGCTGGTTACGGGTTCACAGCACTCATGCTGATGCTCGTGTACCGCCCCGGGTCCTAGCCAGCCACGGCATCCCCCGAGATTCCTCGCACGGCCCGCCGAACCGGGGGGAGTGCTGTCGCGCGCGTGTCGTAAGACCCTCGGTGCCTTGCGCTTCGATGCAAACAGGAACAGACTGATGCGTAAGAAAAAGGGTAGCAGTGGCCAGTGCAGCGACGAACGCCTGCCGCAAGGCCGCACGAGCCGCCACAGGGGAGGGATGTGCGAGGCGCAACGCTGTTCTGACGTTCATTGACGATACGGAGGGAGGCTCTACATTGTCCGAGCGAATCCGCAAGGGATTTGCCATCATCTTGGTGCTGGCGCTTGGCGCTGCCATGCTGGCCGTCGGTGGCTGTGCGACGGCCGAGGACGGCGAAGAGGAGCCCGCGTCTGAGATCACCATGGGTGGCACGTTCAATTTCCGAATCAACGAACCGGCGTTCATCGACCCGGTGAACCTCCAGGAGTCTGAGGGCACGCAAGTCGGCCAGGTCCTGTTCGACAGCCTCGTGGCCTTCGATCCCATCACTTCCGAGGTGATCCCAGCCGCCGCCGAGCGTTGGGAGGCCAACGAAGACGCCACCGTTTGGACGTTCTATCTCGTCGAGGGTGCGAAGTTCCACGACGGCAGCGACGTCACGGCCGAGGATTTCAAGTACGCATGGGAGCGCATATGCACTCCCGCCAACGAGTCCGAGATCTCATACCACCTGGCGGCTGTCCAAGGCTACGACGAGATTCAGGACGAGTCCGCGACCGAGCTTTCGGGCGTCCGTGCCGTCGATGACTACACGCTCGAGGTCACGCTCAACTACGGTTTCGCAGACTTCGAGTACGTGGCGGGCCACCCCGCGCTCGCTCCGGTGCCCCAGGCTGCCGTCGAGGCCGACCCGGATGCCTTCTCGGAGATGCCGATCGGCAACGGTCCGTTCATGATGAGCGAGCCGTGGGCTCACGATCAGTACATCAAGGTCGAGAAGTTCGCCGACTACTACGGTGCTGAGCCGAACATCGCCGCCATCGAGTTCAAGATCATCGGCGACGTCGACTCCGCATTCCTTGAGTTCCAGGCGGGCAACCTCGACTTCACCGACATCCCCACCGGTCAGATCCAGACCGCTGTGGACACGTATGGCGAGAGCCCTGACGGATACACCGTCAATCCGGGCGAGCAGGTCAGCCTTGGCGCCGAGCAGGCGATCTACTACCTCCTCATCAACAACGAGGATCCGGCTCTGAGCGATCCTAAGGTCCGTCAGGCCCTTTCGCTCGCCATCGATCGCCAGGACATCTGCGACAAGGTCTACGAGGGTACCCGCGTGCCGGCGTCGAGCATCGTTCCGCCGGGCATCGTCGGCCATGAGGAGGGCGCGTTCCAGTACTCCGAGTACGATGTCGAAGCCGCCAAGGAGGCCTTGGCCGAAGCTGGTTTCCCGGACGGAGAGGGCTTCCCGACGATCACGCTTGAGTACAACACCGGCTCGAACCATCAAGACGTCCTCGCGCTCGTCCAGGAGGATCTCGCGGCCATCGGCATCACCGCCGAGCTGTTGGGCTCCGAGTGGGCGCAGTATCTGGACAAACTTGCCGCTAAGGACTACCAGGTCGGTCGTCTGGGCTGGATCGCTGACTACCCCATCATGGACAACTTCCTCTATCCGCTGTTCAAGTCGGGCAGCTCGGACAACTTCTCGTTCTATGCGAACAACGAGGTCGACGAGATGCTGGATGAGGCTCGCAAGACCACGGACGCAGACGAGCGGATCGCCTTGTACCAGGAGGTCGAGAAGATGGTCGGTGACAACGCGACCGTCATCCCGATGAACTACTACCGCCACACGCGTGTCGTCTCCGACCGCGTGAACGAGGGCATCTACAGCCCGAACGGTCTGTTCACGTTCGAGTCGGTCTGGCTGTCGGGGGCTGCCGAGTAGGCACTCTTCGGTACCGGGCCAGTCGTGTGCCGGGGCACCCCCGGGTGCCCCGGCACACATCGTCGTGGCGGCGCGAGTCACCTCCGGCTCCAAGGCCGCACCCGCTCAAGAAGGACAGATCCCATGCTCAAGTACGTTGTCAGGCGAGTCCTCCAGATGATTCCGGTGTTCCTTGGTGTGACGCTCCTGCTCTTCATGTTGAGGATCCCGGGCTTCTTGCCCGGAGACCCGATCCAGCTGATCGTCGGTGAGAGAGAGCTCACGCCGGCGCTGCGTAAGCAGATCGAAGAGAAGAACCGCCTGAACGACCCTCTGCCTGAGCAGTACGTGTGGTATGTGAGCAACATCGTTCAGGGAGACTTGGGGGACTCTTACCAGAAGGGCCGTCCGGTCGCGGATATACTGACCGATAAGTTCCCGAATTCGTTCCGCCTCGCGTTTGCCGCGATCATCGTCGAGATCGTGATCGGTATCCTCGCGGGCATCATATCGGCGGTGAAGCAGTACTCGTTCTGGGATGTCCTCGTGACGCTTTCCACCTCTATCCTCGTCTCCGTCCCGGTGTTCTGGCTCGGCCTGCTCCTGCAGATGTTTTTCGGCATCCAGGTGCGCGAGTGGACCGGGGGAGCGTTCTCGCTTCCCATCACAGGGATGGGGGACCCTCCAGATCTCGCGCACATCATCCTTCCGGCCATCACCTTGGCGTCGGTCTCGACGGCATACGTGGCGCGCATAATGCGCAGCCAGATGCTCGAGGCCATGAGCCAGGACTACATACGGACCGCCAAGGCCAAAGGGCTCACCGAGCGGGTGGTGGTCTTCAGGCACGCGCTGAAGAATGCGCTGATACCAGTGGTCACCTTCATCGGCATCGATCTCGGTTTCCTTATGGGCGGCGCGATCCTCACCGAGAGCGTCTTCCAGTGGCCGGGCGTGGGTCGCGAGATCTACCTTGCGGTGCTCCAGCGGGACTGGCCCGTCGTCATGGGCGGGGTCATCGTGATCGTCCTCATCGTGATGCTTGTGAACCTCATCGTGGATATCAGCTATGCCATTCTCGACCCGCGTATCAGATACGGAGGTGCGGCCGAATGAGCGCCGACCGCCACCACACCGGAGACGAAAAGGATCTGGCATCACAGGGTCCTGTGGACGTCGAAGGCCACCCCATTCGCGACGAGGCTCAGCGCAGCCCTGTCCTTCCGGGCGCTGCAGAGGTAGCTCAGCGGCCGTCGCGCACCCTGTGGGGCGATGCGTTCATCCGTCTCAGGAAGAACAAGCTGGCCATTGCGGGGCTTGTTTGGGTGGTATTCGTCGTCGTGGTGACCCTGTCGGCGGACCTGTGGGTCCCACGGTACTTCGCCGATCCGGTCTCCACGGAGTTCGCGGGTCTCGAGTCACCATCGGCAGATCATCCCTTCGGCACTGACCGTATCGGCAGGGACGTGTTCTCGCGTGTGATCTACGGAGCGCGGGTGTCGCTTGCGGTGGGTATTCTCGCTGTCAGCATCTCGGTGCTCATCGGCCTGATCATGGGCGCGCTGTCGGGCTACTATGGCGGGCTGCTCGACGCCTTCGTGATGAGGACCGCTGACATCTTCTTCGCGTTCCCGTACGTGCTGTTCGCGATCGTGCTCCTTGCCATCCTAGGGCCCAGCTACCGCAACGTCTTCATCGCCATCGGCATCCTCGGCTGGCCGTCGATCGCGCGCGTGTTCCGCAGCTCGATCCTTTCGGTGAAAGAGAACGAGTACGTGGATGCCGCGCGCGCCATGGGCGCCTCGGACCTGCGGATCATGACAAGGCACATCCTGCCGAACGCGATCGCGCCAATCATCGTGTACGGCACCATGAGCATCGGCGGCGCGATCATCACGGAGGCGGCGTTGTCCTACCTCGGGATGGGCGTTCAGCCGCCGACGCCGTCGTGGGGCATGATGCTCTCCGAGGCTAAGGCGCTGATGGGGCCAGCGCCGTGGCTCACGATCTATCCCGGCTTCGCGATCCTGACGACGGTGCTTGCGTTCGTGCTGATGGGCGATGGTTTGCGTGACGCGCTCGATGTGAAGATGAAGGACTGAGATGGCGCTGCTTGAAGTCAACAATCTGAAGTCACAGTTCTTCACGCGCGATGGAGTGGTCAAGGCGGTCGATGGCGTGAGTTTCACCCTGAACGAGGGGCAGACGTTGGCCATCGTCGGCGAGTCAGGTTCAGGGAAGTCCGTCACAGCGTTGTCGCTGATGCGTCTGATCCAAGAGCCGCAAGGTCGAATCGTGGACGGCGAGGTGGTCTTGAGCGGTGAAGACGTGCTCAAGCTCAACGACAGCCAGGTACGGGCGATGCGCGGGAACCGGATCGCGATGATCTTCCAGGATCCCATGACCTCGCTCAACCCGGTGTTCCGCGTCGGGTTCCAGATCGGCGAGGCGCTACGTGTGCACAAGGGCATGAATCGCGAGCAGGCAGCGCAGCGCGCTGTGGAGATGCTCGAACTCGTGGGCATCCCGAACGCCGCGCACCGCGCCAAGGACTATCCTCATCAGTTCTCGGGGGGGATGCGCCAGCGCGCCATGATCGCCATGGCGCTTGCGTGCGATCCGGACATCCTCATCGCCGACGAGCCCACGACGGCACTCGACGTCACCATCCAGGCGCAGATACTCGAGCTGATGCTCGAGATGCAGCAGCGCACGGGTGCGGCGATCATCATGATCACCCATGATCTGGGCGTGGTTGCCGACATGGCCGACGATGTGATGGTGATGTACGGGGGAAGGCAGGTGGAGTATGGCACCGCCGATCACGTGTTCTACAACCCGCTGCACCCGTACACTTGGGGGCTGCTTGACAGCCTGCCGCGCCACGACATCTCGGAGAAAGGCGAGCTGTGCCCCATCCAGGGACAGCCGCCGAGCCTCATCGACATCCCCAGCGGCTGCGCGTTCCATCCGCGCTGCCCTCACGCACGCGAGATCTGTCGCACGAGCATACCGGACCTGAAGGAGATCGAGCCGGGCCACCGCTCGGCTTGCCATTTCTCAAGCGACCCGCGATTTCGCCGCACGATTGCCGCTTCGCAGTCCGGCAGGGAGGTGCGGTAGATGTCCGAGCTACTCCGTGTCGAAGGCCTGAAGAAGCACTTCGGCGTCGAGCAAGGCGTGCTCGCGTCGCGATTCGGCAAGAAGGTCCATGCGGTGGACGGCGTGTCGTTCAGCGTGTACGCGGGGGAGACGCTGGGTCTCGTCGGGGAATCGGGGTGCGGCAAGTCGACGACCGGACGGTGCCTCATCCGTCTGCTGGAGCCCAGCGCAGGCAGCATCGTCTTCGACGGTCAGGACGTGCTCGCACTCCGTGGAAAGGGGCTCCAGGCTTTCCGTCGCGACGTCCAGTTCATCTTCCAGGATCCCTATGCGTCGCTCAACCCACGCATGACCATCGGTGAGATCGTCATGGAGCCGCTCGCTGTCCACCGAATCGGCACCAACGGTGAGAGGCGGACACGGGCCAAGGAGCTTCTCGACGTCGTCGGACTTAATCCGGAGCATATCAACCGATACCCTCACGAATTCTCAGGCGGCCAGCGGCAACGCATCGGGATCGCGCGGGCACTCGCGCTCAACCCGCGGCTGCTCATCTGTGACGAGCCGGTCTCCGCTTTGGATGTCTCGATCCAAGCGCAGGTCATCAACCTGCTCGACGAGCTCCAGGACACGTTCGGACTCACGTACGTCTTCATCGCACACGACCTCTCAGTCGTGCGCCACATCTCGGATAGGGTCGCCGTGATGTATCTGGGCAAGATCGTCGAAGTCGGGGGATGGCAGGAGTTGTACGACCGGCCACACCATCCGTACACGCAGTCCCTGCTCTCGGCGGTGCCGGTCCCGGACCCCGACAAACAGCGCGCCCGCCGCAGGATCATCTTGACGGGTGATGTGCCGAGCCCGATCGATCCGCCGAGCGGATGCCGCTTCCACACCAGGTGCCCGATCGCACAGCTCCCCCGCTGCGCGGACACCGAGCCGGAGTTGCGCGAGGTTGCTCCTGGGCACCGAGCGGCATGTCACTTCGCTGCGCCGTTCCCCATCCCCGAGGAGCCGATCAATGCCCGTGAGTCGGGGACCGTAGCGCTCTGAGGCAACGCGTGCATGAGGCAACGCGTGCTCTAGGCACCGATTGAGGCACTTGATATACTCTCGTTCGCTGCCCGCAGGGGCGGTGTCATGTCCGAGTGGCGGAATGGCAGACGCGCTAGGTTGAGGGCCTAGTGTCCGCAAGGACGTGCGAGTTCAACTCTCGCCTCGGACACCAGCAATTACCAGCGGCTTCCCTCGTCAGGGGGGAGCCGCTTCATGTTGTGTCCACTCCGTCGCCGGGGGTGGATGCGGGCCGCTCACGTATACTGGGACGAGAGGGAGAAAGGGGCCGGGTGCTGGAGTTCGCTCGCATAGCGGTGGGTGATGGTGCGCCTTTGGGCTGCATCTCATGTGAGCAGCCATCCGTGGCCTCGTACCCTCCGGCCTCCGAGCTGGGTCGCGCAATCGCCGAGGCGGTCTCGGAGTTCTCCCGCATCCCGGGACCGAACGTCTGCCTCACCGGCCCCGAGCCGTTCGAGCATCCCGAGCTGCCGGCGCTCGTGGCCGCATGCGTTCAGGCCGGTGCTCAGCGTGTTGCGCTCGAAACCGACGGAGCCGCGCTCTGCGTGCCAGGCAACGCGTCGGGAGTCCTCTCGGCAGGGGTCCGCCACCTGCACGTGCGGCTGCTCGCCGCCGAGGAGGCTCTCGGCGACCGGCTGGGTGGCCGTCCCGGTCGCACGCGCGATGCCTCAGCCGGCGTGAACGCGTTTTTGAGTGCGGCCGCCTCCGCCGACCTCACTGTAGCGGTGACCGCCGTCGTCCCCGTGTGCCGCCACAACCTCACGTCGCTGCCCGACACCGTGTCGCGCTGCGCCGAGTTGAAGATGCACGCCATCCGATTGCTGCCGGGGGCCGATCTGCCTTCCTCGGCGCCTGCCGTGCTGGCCGCCGCGTGCGACACCGGCATGGTCAACGGCCTCTGGGTCGAGGCCGACACGTCGCTACCTCTGCCCGTCACCCACCGCATGCACGTGGTGGAGGGTCACTGTGACTGAGCCTCTCAAAGTGGTCCTGCTGGCGCTCAACGCTCCCGGCTACCAGTCGCTCGCGCTCGCGTACCTGCGCGCATACGCCGAAGCGGATCAGCGGCTCCGCGGCCGGGCGGCGTTCCAGACGCTCGATCTCGAGAGCGATCACGACCCGTGGTGGGTCGCATACCGCGTGATCGGGATGCGGCCCGACGTCCTTGCGGCCTCGGTGCTGTGCTGGAACGCACGGGGCGTCTACGACGTCTGCCGCATCGTCAAACAGGCGCTGCCTGACGTGAGGGTCGTCCTCGGCGGACCGGAGGTCGGTCCGATAGCCGAGCAGGTGCTGGATGAGCACCCGTACGTCGACGCGGTGGTACGCGGCGAAGGAGAGGACACATTTGCTGAGGTGCTCGATCTGCTTCGGCGCGACAAGCCGCTCACCCGCGCCGAGGGGGTGACGGCGCGCGACAGGGACGGCGCTCCGCGCTCCGCGCCTGACCGGACGCTCATAGCCGAGCTCGACCGCATCCCTTCGCCCTATCTGACCGGTGCGCTCCGGCCGAAGGAGGGCCGCTCGTACATCGAGGGCTATCGGGGCTGTCCCCACCGCTGCGCGTACTGTTTCGAGGGGAAGGGCTACGGGAGGATCCGCAGCTTTAGCGCCGAGCGCGTCGAGGCCGAGATCCGCCATCTCGCCGAGGAGTGCGGAGTGCGTTCCTTCTCGTTCATCGACCCGGTGTTCAACCTCACATCCGAGCGCCTGTCGTGGCTGGCAGCCACGCTCGAGCCGTACGCGCAACGGGGGCTCACGCTCCACACGGTGGAGGTCGATATCGAGCGCATCGACGAGGCGGCCGCGGCTCAGCTGCGGCGAGCGGGCGTGGTCTCGGTGGAAACGGGACCCCAGAGCGTTGGACGCGCGGCGCTGGAAACGTGCCGGCGCGCATTCGACCCCACGCGTTTCGCCCGCGGCGTGGCCGCGCTCAAGAGCGTGGGGATCAGCGTCGAGTGCGACATCATCGCGGGGCTTCCCGGCGACACGTTCGAGGACTTCTTCGGCGGGATCGAGTTCTGCCTCTCCCTCGACCCCGGCGTGATCCAGACGTCCACATTGCATGTGTTGCCGGGAACGGAGCTGTGGATGCGGGCCGAAGAGCTTGGGCTCCGCTACGACGCCCTTCCGCCGCACGAGGTGATCGAGACCCCTACGATGAGCTTCGCCGATCTTCGGCGTGCAGAGGCCCGTTCGGTCCACCTTGCCAGAACCTATGCCGCACGGCTGACGGGAGCCGCCTTGTGAGTCGAACAGACGACGTATCGAAACGCGCGGGGATGGTGCGTCCGTTCATGGTGATGGACGTGGTGGCTCGCGCCCAAAAACTCGAGTCCGAAGGCCGCGACATCGTGCGCCTGGAGATCGGGGACCCCGATTTCCCGACGCCCGACGTCATCGTGAAGGCGGCTGAGGAGGCGATGGCCGCCGGCGACACCGGCTACACCCAGTCGCTCGGCCTCCCGGATCTGCGCGTGGCGATCTCGCGCCACATGTCCGACACCTACGGCGTCACCGTCGACCCGGGCACCATCGTCGTCACGCAGGGCACGTCCCCGGCGATGCTGCTGCTCTTCGGTTCACTGCTCGATCCGGGCGACGAGGTGGTCATGGCCGACCCGTGCTACCCGGCGTACCCCAACTACGTCTCGTTCCTCGGCGGGGTGCCGGTACCGGTGCGCGTTCGCGCCGAGGACGGGTTCCGCTTCCGCATCGAGGAGGTTGAGCGCGCGATCACCCCGCGGACGCGCGCCATCATGGTGAACTCGCCTGCCAATCCCACAGGCGGGGTTCTAGGCCCGGCCGATCTGGAGGCGCTCGCCCAGCTTGCCGAGCGCACGGGCGTATGGCTGGCGAGCGACGAGATCTACCACGGGCTGCAGTTCGACGGGCACTCTCATTCAGTACTGGAGTTCACCGACAGGGCCTTCGTGCTGAACGGCTTTTCCAAGGCTTACGCGATGACCGGCTGGCGCCTCGGCTACATGATCGCGCCTGAGCAGTTCGTCCGTCCGGCCGAGAGGATACAGCAGAACTTCTTCTTGTGTGCGAACCACTTCGTCCAGGTTGCGGGGACAGCGGCGCTGCTCCGCGCACAAGACGACGTGGCGCGTATGCGCACGGCGTACGACGAGCGTAGAAAGTTCCTAGTCCCAGCCTTGCGCGAGACGGGACTCAGCGTGGCGTGCGAACCGCTGGGCGCTTTCTACGTCTTTGCCGATGCCCGCGCGTGGGGAGGCGATTCGGTGGAGCTCGCCAGCCGACTGCTCGAGGAGGCTGGCGTGGCAGTGGCGCCTGGTGCGGACTTCGGCCCCGGCGGCGAAGGGTTCTTGCGATTCAGCTACGCCACGTCTCTCCACCGGCTGCGGGAAGGAACAGCGCGTCTGAAGGCGTGGGCGCTCGACAACGTGTAGACTCAAGTAGCCATGAGTCGCCACATCGCGCTTCAGCCGGGACCCTCGCAGGCCGATGATGATTCCTGTGACGGCATGGGGGTTGCTGTTCACGCGTGGTTCATCCAACACGAGATGGGATGCACGTGACTGACGAGGTCTGGAGCAAAGCCGACCTGCACATACATTCGACGCACAGCGACGGGACCGGCACGATCCCCGCGATCATGGAATACGTGGCGACGCAGACCGATCTGAAGGTCATCGCCATCACCGACCACAACACCATCGAGGGCGCACTGTTCGCAAAAGAGCTTGAGGACCTCTACGGTATCGAGGTCGTCATAGGGGAAGAGGTTTCCACCACAGAGGGTCACGTCCTCGGCTTGTTCATCACCGAGGAGATCCCGCAAGGCCTCACGCCGCTTGAGACCATCCGCCGCATCAGCGACCAAGGGGGCATCGCGATCATCCCGCATCCCTTCTCCCGCCGAGGCATCTTTGGACCGTTCGGCCGCAGCAGCTTCACCTCGGCTCTCTCCGAATTGGCGTTCCATGCGCTGGAGGTTTACAACTCCGTGCCGTATCTCGGTTGGGCCAACCGCGTCGCGGCCAAGATGTTTCGGGGTGGACACGGTATCGCCGCAGTGGGCGGTTCGGACGCGCACATGGTCCACAGCGTGGGGCGCGGGTATACGCTGTTCCGCGGTACTACCGCCGAAGACCTGCGTCGCAGCATCGACAACCTCGAGACTCGCGCGGAGGCCGACCGCGGCGGACTTGCTCTCGCCTTGCGGTACGTCCGCAGCATCCCGAAGATCCGGCGTCTGCAGGCCGCCAATTGGGAGCGTTGCAAGGCGCGGGCTTAGGAGTCCAGCTCTCGCTCGCGCAGCGCGCCGAGAGCCTCGGCGGCAGAGCGTCGCACCGCATCAACGAAACCCCCGTCGTCGCCCCACGGCTGTAGCGTGACCACGAGCACCTCTTCTGGGACGCGTGCGAGCGCCACGGCATGGCTGAGGTCCAGCGACGTCTGGAGCGTTGGGAGCGCTATGGTGGCAGGCGCGACCACGATCCGCGTGCAGCCGAGTGCCGCCACGTGACGAACCGCTTCGGTAACATCGGGCGTCTGCCATTCCAGCCAGCACATCCGGATCTGCCGTTCAGGGATCCCCGCATCCCCCAGCAGCGCCCGAACGCGCTGGTCGAAATACGTCTCCGTCTCGGCAGCTGAGGCATAACGCTTCTCCCATACTGGAGGCGCCCCCTCACTCACCAGTACCACGCCCACCTCCGAGGGGGCGGCATGGGCGGTCGCGGCGATGATCCGTTCGGCGAGACGCCCGGGTAGAAGACGGTCTTGCCAGATGGACGTGGCCGTGCCGACCGCGGGAGCCCCCGCCACGCGCAGCAGGTCATCGAGGGGCTTGCGCGCTTCATCGAGCGGTCCGGACTCAGGCAAGCCGAGCGGCACGAGGGCGATGCGGCGCACCCCCTCGCGGGCCAGCGAAGCGACGGCCGAAGCAGGCGTGGCCGGCGTGTGGCACCAAGCGAGCGCGACGCGCCAAGGAGCCGCGCCCGGGCCGTCGAGCAGGCGGTCCGCTACTCGACGCGCCGCTGCATGGCCGGGTGAGCGTCCGCCGATCGTCCTGTAGCGTGCTCTCTCCGCGAAGAAGACGAAGGGTAGAGCGGTGACCGGTACCACGATGCCCGCGTCATGCTCGAGGAGGTTCTGACGGCGTGCGACCGCGCGCAGGTCGTATCGCTCAGGGTCGCAGCATCCCACAAGGACCACACCGTCGATATCGCCCTGCCCGGGATTGAGGATCGGTTCACGCCCGGGGCGGTCGAAGTAGGGGATCAGCGTGGAGACGACCGCGTAGCCGGCGGTGATCCCGGATATGAACACGGCCATCGACCCCGCGATGGCTTCGGGGGTCGCGTATCGAGCGACGATGGAGCCAAAGGAGGTGGCTGAGGCGAGCAGGCAGGCCACAGCGGCGAGCGCCGCGATCAGCGAAGCATGACGCGGCAAGACGAGAGCGGCCACGATCGCACCCCCGAACGACACGCAGCCTATGAGCAGGACGGCCCAGTCGCGCACGCTCGCACCCCCTTCGGCGATGACGATAGAGGAACAACGCTGTCGGCGCCACAGGCCCAGGGCTTGACATGCATACCCTAGGGGGTATACTGACCAACGGCGAAACACCCGATTGAGGAGGAGATGCTGTGAGCCAGGCGGTGCGAGAGATCACAGAGGCGGAGTTCCAGCGTGAAGTGCTTGAGTCGGCCAAGCCCGTCATCGTGGACTTCTGGGCGCCGTGGTGCGGCCCGTGCAAGATGGTGGCCCCTGAGCTCGAAAAGCTGGCGGTCACGGTCGGCGAGGCTGCGTCGTTCGTCAAGGTGAACGTCGATGAGGCGAGCGGCGTCGCAAGAAGCTATGGGATCATGAGCATCCCGACGATTGCGAAGTTCGAGGGTGGTACGCTTGTGGCGCAGGTGGTGGGTGCGCGCGGCGCGGACGCTTTGGGGCGCGAGTTCGGACTGGTGTGACAGCTCGTCCGGAGCTGCTCCAAGGCGCGGGTTGCGGGTGCGCGCCTGACCGGCCTGATGTCCGTGAGGTGAGGCGGCATGGCGGGGGCGATGGAGTTCACGTACAGACGGGAGGGCTGCAGGGCCTTTCCTCAGATGGTCGAAGCCGTGGAGCGGTCGGTCCGGTCTCACGGCTTCGACGTCGTCGGACGCCACGACCTGCAGGCCACCCTCGCCGCCAAGGGGTTCGCCATCCAGCCTTTGGTGGTTCTCGATATAGCTGCGCCCGGCTCGAAGTTGGATCTGTGCAAGATGCAGGTGTACGCCGAGGGGGATGTGGTGTGGGTCAGCGCCATCCGTCCGGTAGCCCTTTGGCGCGAGATAAGAGGCGGGGATGAATCCGAGGGATCCCAAGTCGAGGCGTGGGTGGTTGCCGTCGTGGACGCCGCCTGCTGCTGATCGCGGCGCTCATTGCACGCAGTTGGAGTACCGCAAGAAGACCTTTATGGCCTCGTCGATGAGCTGGTCACGGTCCTCTACCGAATCGTCGAGCAGGCATGTCTTCATCGAATGCCCTATGATGAGCAGCCCGACTTGATTGAGGGCCGACTTCGCGGCCATGATCTGGGTGAGAACCGCATCGCAGTCCTTGCCTGACTCGACCATGGTCTGAAGTCCCCGCACCTGTCCTTCGAGGCGCTTCAGGCGGTTCACGATGCGTCGCCGCTCGTCTTCGGTGGCGACAAGTGTGGCAGTGGCGCTCTCGTCCATGGAGCGGCTCCTTGTGGCGAGCTGGCGTACAATCGGTCTGTCTTTCACTTGAATATACCCCTCGGGGGTATGTCGGACAAGGGGACGGGATGGGCTACACGCAGGGCAACGGCGCTCGAAGCGCCGAACGCGGGCATGCCGTTCGCCGCGTGCTCGTGTGGGTTCTCGTCCTGAACGTGGCCGTGGCGCTCGCCAAGCTCGTCTACGGGCTGGTGATCGATTCGGTCTCGGTCACGGCCGACGGGTTCCATTCACTGTTCGACGGTGCCTCCAACGTCATCGGCCTGATCGGGCTGGGGGTGGCCGCGCGTCCCGCGGACCGGGGTCATCCCTACGGACACTCCAAGTACGAGACCTTCGCCACCGCCGCGATCGGCGCGCTGCTCCTGTTCGCGGCATGGCGCGTGGGGTCCTCAGCGATCGCCCGCCTGGCGGATCCGGGGCCAGGCCCTCGCGTGGACACGCTGAGCTTCGTCGTGATGCTCACCACTCTAGCCATCAACATCATCGTGACAGTGCTGGAGCGCAGGGCCGGTCACAGGCTGGGCAGCGCGATACTCAAAGCCGATGCCAGCCACACCGCCAGCGACGTCATGGTCTCCCTCGCCGTCGTGGCAGGCCTCGTCGCCGTGAAGCTCGGCCATCCCATCGCCGACCCGCTGCTCGGCTTGTTCGTCGCTGGCTTCATCGTGATGGCTGCGTTCCGCGTGCTCACCGAGGCCAGCCATTCGCTCGCGGACACCGCCCGCATCGATCCAGCGGAGCTGTGTCGGCGCGTGCTTGAGATCGAGGGTGTGCTTGGATGCCATGACATCCGCACGCGCGGGACGGAGAGCGAGGTCTACGTAGACCTGCACATCCAGGTGGATCCCGGCGCGACGGTCGCGAGTGGTCACGAGATAGCCGAGCGCGTGGAGAAGGCGGTTGCCGAGGGCTTTCCCGAGGTGGTCGACGTGATCGCCCATCTCGAGCCCTACGACTTGTACCAGGCCGGCAAGACGCAGTCCCAAGAGAGAAGCGGGCTGCTGTGACGGCCAGGTCTCCCGGCTCGGGCCGGCGTGCTGAAGGCTACGCTCTCGTGCTGCTCGCGGCAGTGTGCTGGGCCACGGGCGGCCTCACCGCCAAGTGGTTGTTCACGCAGCCGGGCGCGGTGACGGAACAGTGGCCTTTCCCGCCGCTCGGGATCGATGTGGATCCGCTGGTCCTCTCGGCCGCCCGGGCCATGCTCTCGTTCGTCATGGTCGCGGCGTATCTGGTGCTCCGGAGGCGGGACCTGATCCCGGTCAGGGCACGCGACCTGCCCTTCCTGGCGGTCTTCGGCGTGTTCGGGCTCGCGCTCGTGCACTTCACCTACTTCAAGACGATCTCGCTCACAGGTGTGGCCACGGCGATCCTCTTGGAGTACCTTGCTCCCGTGATCGTGCTGATCGTCTCAGTCATGATGCTTGGCGAGCGGCTCACCTGGTCGCTGCCCGTTGCGGTCGTGTTGAGCGTCGGCGGATGTGCGCTGATGGTGGGCGCTGTCGGCGGCGGCGGGCTTGCGATCTCGACTGAGGGATTGGCCTGGGGTCTCGCCTCGGCGGTCATGTTCGCCAGCTACGCGCTCATGGGCAGGTATGCCGCCCACAGGTTCGCCCCGTGGACGCTGCTCGCGTACGGGCTGGCCGCCGCCTCGCTCTTCTGGCTGGTGGTCCTCGGTGGACCCGGTCCTGTCGTGGAGCTGCTGAAGGACGCACGAGCCCTCGCGGCCATATCGATGGTGGCCCTCGTGAGCACGGTCATCCCGTTCGCGGCCTTCCTGAAGGCCCTCCACCTCATCGAGGCCACCAAGGCATCCATCACCTCGACGTTCGAACCTGTTCTCGCCGGGGTTACAGCATGGTTCGTCTTCGGCGAGCACCTGACCGGGCTTCAGATCGCCGGAGGCGCCCTGGTGATCGGCGCTGTCCTGCTGGCTCAGATGCGGACCGGCACGGCTCCTGAGGCGCCCGTGACCGGGTGACCGTTACGCCGTGCGCTGCGAGGTGCATAATTGTGGTGGTACGCTGTTTGCTAACGCTTCCAGACTTCCGGGGTCGTCATGGACCTGACACAACGCCCTGATCTTCGCCAGAGAGTGACGCTCTCACCCCAGGTCTATCAGGGGTTGAGCATCCTTGCGATGCCCGTTGCGGAGCTTCATGCCCTCATCGAAAACGAGCTGCTCGACAACCCGGTGCTCGAAGTCGAGGAGGAGGAGTACGAACCTTCCGAGACCGAAGAGCAGGAGCGCGAGGAGTCAGAGGACGAACGCGCTTGGGACGAGTGGCTCGACCAGTACGAAGAACTCGAGCACATGGACGGAACCGCGCCGCGGGACCCGAACGTCGAGGAGGTCAACTCCGAGGAGTTCATCGGTGGACTGCAGAGCTTCGCTGACTACCTGATGGAGCAGCTCTCACTGCTCGACATCAGCGACGACATGGAGTTGGCCGCCCGCGCGATCGTGGGGTCTTTGGACGACGACGGCTTCTTCGTCAGCGATCACGCCGAGATCGCGCGCATCACCGGGCTGTCCGAAGCGCTGGCCGAGGAGGCCCTCAGGGTCGTCCAGCAGCTCGATCCTCCCGGTGTGGGAGCGCGCTCGCTGCAGGAGGCGCTGATGATCCAAGCGGACACCATCGCGGTGCGATCGCCGCTGCTCGACGCCATCATCGAGAACCACTTGGATGACGTGGCCGTGAACCACTACCGCAAGATCGCCCGGACTCTCGGCGTGAGCGAGGCCGAGGTGCGCGAGACCGTGGAGATCCTCAGGATGCTCAACCCGAGACCTGCCGGTGCATACTCGCCCGGCCCCGCGCCCGGGTACGTCGTGCCCGATGTCACGCTCCGGCGCTTCGACGACGAATGGCTTGTGATACCGAACAACGAAGCCCTTCCCACGCTACGCGTCAACCCTCGGTACCGCTCGATGCTGCGCTCGAGTTCGGCGGTGGATGAGGAGACGCGAAAATACCTGAAGGACAAGATCCGCAACGCTGAGACCTTCATGAAGAACGTGGACAGGCGCCGGGATACCGTCAGCCGCATCGCTCAGATCATCCTTGAGGTGCAGCGCGATTTCTTCGAGACGGGCAAGGGCGACTTGCGACCGCTGCGGCTCGAGGACGTGGCGAGCGAGATCGGCGTCCATCTGTCCACTGTCAGCCGCGGAGTGACAGGCAAGTACATGGCCACGCCGTACGGCTTGTTCGAGCTGAAGTATTTCTTCTCCGGTGGTTACCGCACGGCGACTGGCATGGATGTGGCCGCCACCACCATCAAGCAGCGTCTCCGCCGTCTGCTCTCCGATGAGTCGCCCGACAAGCCGCTGTCGGACCAGAGGCTCGCGGAGGCGCTGAAAGAAGAGGGCGTAGACGTCGCGCGGCGCACCGTTGCGAAGTATCGCGAAGAGCTCGGTATCGAACCCTCTTGGGCACGAAGGCGAAGATGAGCACGGACCAGACGCCCGGGCCGGGCAGGAACCGGCGGCTCGACAGCCCGACACGAGACGCGATCGTGATCGCAGTCGTCCTTGGGGGCATCGCCACGCTCCACCTGCTGAGCAACACGACCCCTCAGGCGTCGAGTATGCACCTGTTGTACCGGAAACTGTATTACGTCCCGATAATGTACGCCGGCTTCGCGTTCGGCTGGAGAGGTGGTCTGTCGGTTGCAGTCGCCTCGTCGCTGCTGCTGGCGCCTCAGGCGCAGACCTCAATGGGCGGCCTGGTGGCGCGAAACCTCGATAACCTCTACGAGATCGCGATGTACGTGGCGATCGGCCTGCTGTTCGGCTGGCTGCGCGACTTGGAGGAACGCAAGACCTCCGATCTGAGACGCGTCAGCCTGAAGCTCGAGGAGGCGTACCACACGCTGGAGGAGCGCGCCATCCAGCTCGTGAACATCCAAGACTATACGCAGGCGATCCTGCGCTCGATCACGTCGGCGGTTCTCACCGTGGGGCCTGACGGCTCCGTCACCACCGCGAACCTCGCTGCCGAGCGGATGCTCGGCATGCGCGAGGAGGATATGGTACCGCGCCGGCTTCCGGTTCTGTTCCGCGACGACGGAGGCATCGAGCGCGCTCTGCAACGCATCCTTGACGGGCGTACCCCCAAGCTCGTGATGGACTCGCAGGCGGTGACGAGGGCGGGCAGGACGATGCACATCCGCGTTGCTGTTTCGCGGATGCGCGATGTCGGCGGCCGGGAGTTCGGAGCGGTTGTGACGATGGAGGATGTGAGCGAGGTTCGTGCGCTCACCGACCAACTGATTCGTGCCGATCGGTTGGCGGCTATGGGTGAGCTTACCGCGGGTGTGGCTCACGAGGTCCGCAACCCGCTTGGCATCATTCGGGCATCGGTGCAGCTCTTGGAGGATACCGGCGTTCATCCTGCGCGCATGCTCGAGGCCACCCGAGTGATGAAGATGGAGATCGATCGCCTCGACCGGGTGATAAAGGCGCTACTGGATTTCGGCAGGCCGTCGGCGCCGACCCTTCGGCCGACGAACGTCGAGGATGTGGTGGCCGACGTCGTCTTGTTCACCCGTCAGTTTGCCGGGCAAGCCAAGGTGGAGATCGAGACCGGGCGCGCTGCAGAGCCCCCACCCGTCGCAGCAGATCCCGATCAGCTGAAGCAGGTGCTCGTGAACCTGGTCTCGAATGCCGTGCAGGCGATGGATCCGGGTGGTGGAAAGATCGGGATCCAAGTGTGGGACGACGACGCGTTCGTGTTCATCTCCGTCACCGACGACGGTCCCGGGATGGAGCCTGAGGTGCTTGACAAGGTGTTCGACCCGTTCTTCTCCACCAAGAACAGTGGAACGGGGCTGGGCCTCACCATCGTTCACAGGATCATCGACCAGCACGGGGGTCGCATCGAGGTTGTGAGCGAACCCGGTGCGGGTACGACGTTCACCGTGGCGCTTCCAGCCATGCTGAGAGGAGAAGGTGCTCGATGAAGTCTCGCGTGCTGATAGCCGACGACGAGAAGAACATGCGCTGGGTTCTGCGCCAGGCGCTCGAGGGGGAGGGTCATGAGGTGGCCGAGGCGGTGGACGGCAAGGAGGCGCTTGCCGCTGTGGCCGACCAAGAACCGGACGTGATGATCCTCGACCACAAGATGCCGGCACCCGACGGCATGGAGGTTCTGCGGCGCATCCGCGCACGGGACCAGCAGTTCCCTATCATCATGCTCACCGCGCACGGCAACGTGCAGACCGCGGTGGAGGCGATGAAGGCCGGCGCCAGCGAGTACCTGACGAAGCCCTTCGATCTGGAAGAGCTCAAGATCAGCATCGAGAAGGTCCTGCGTGTTCGCGAACTCGCCGCCGAGGTCGAACGCTTGCGCGAGGAGATCGACCGGGACTGGGACGTGCAGGGTATCGTGGCAGCGGACTCCAAGATGCTCGATGTTCTCGAGACAATGGGAAAGGTGGCTCCGACCACCGCCACCGTGATGGTGTACGGCGAGTCGGGCACCGGCAAGGAGCTCGTGGCCCGGGCCCTGCACAGGCTCTCACCGCGCGCCTCCAAGCCGTTCATCTCGATCAGCGCGGGCGCGCTACCGGAGACGCTGCTGGAAAGCGAGTTGTTCGGGTTCGAGAAGGGTGCATTCACAGGTGCGGTGACCGCGAAGCCTGGACGTTTCGAGATGGCCAACGGCGGTACCCTGTTCCTGGACGAGGTGGGAGACATCTCGCCCGCTGTGCAGGTCAAGCTGCTTCGCGTGCTCCAGGAGCGCACCTTCGAGCGGCTCGGCGGGACCAGGAGCATCGAGGTCGACGTCCGCGTGGTG
>JAJZRZ010000151.1 GCA_021850085.1 Actinomycetes bacterium
GAGTACCCGCGACCCAGGCATCAACGACTTCGTTGTCCTTGATCTCGCACTCGACGCGAAGGTGACCCTCGATGCGGGTGACCGGGTCGATTACGGTGCGTGCCACTACTTATCGCCTCCCTTCTTCATCCGCTTGCGGTCGTACGCCTTCGCCTGCTCCATCGGAGGCCCGTCGCCGGTGCGTCCGGCTGCCTTCATGCCGAGGCCGTGAGCGACAAGTGCGGCGGCGGCCACACCACCCACCACAGCACCGACGGTGCTGGGCTGGATGTTGCCGATCGTGCCGCCCATCTGCATGCTGGAGAGCCGCTTGAAGAACGGTGCGTTGTTGTCGACCCAGTTCAGTCCGCCGCAGCCGATGCACGGCCCGCCGGAGTTGACGCACCAGCTGACCGAACGATTCCAGCGCGTGACCGGACATTGCGTGAAGGTCTGCGGCCCCTTGCAGCCGACCTTGTACAGGCAGTAGCCGAGAGCCTCCTCTTCGCTGCCGAACTCGCTGACGAAGTTTCCGTTCTCGAAGTGGCCGCGACGCGGGCAGTTGTCGTGGATCGTCGAGTCGACGACGTACGCCGGGTAGTTCAGCGTCACTTTGGCACCGGTCAGATAGTCGCTGTAGGTCTTCTGGACGAGCGGCGCGGTGGCAAGGAACGTCGCCGGATCGTCTTCGGCCACGATGAGCCACTGGACGAGAGTGGTGACGACCCACTCGGGATTCATGGGGCAGCACGGGAGGTTGACCACCGGGGTCGCGATGCCCTCTTGGGCAAGGAACGCCTGCACGCCCATGGCGCCCGCGGGGTTCGGGTGGGCGGCCACCCAGCCGCCATCGACCGCGCATGCGCCTACGGAGATGACCGCCTGTGCGGCGGAAGCCGCCTCCTTGAGGATGTCCGTTCCTTTGTGCATGTTGACTAGCAGCGTGTTACCGTCCTCGCCGGTCATGACGGATCCCTCGTAGATCAGCAGGAAGTTGCCCTTCTCGATGGTGTCCGCGATGTTCTTCTCGGCCTGTTCGCCGGCGGCGGCCATGATCGTCTCGAAGTAGTTGAGCGACAAAAGCTCGAGCACGATCGTGGCCACGTCTGGTGTTTCGACCTGGGCCATTGACTCCGTGCATCCGGTGCATCCTCCGCCGTTGAGCCACAATGCGGGCTTGAGCTTAGCGCCCTTCTCAAGAGCGGCGGCGACTTGCGGGACTGCGGCTTCGGTCAACCCCATCGTCGCAGCCAGGTAGCTGCAGTACTTGATGAAGTCCCGACGGCTCACACCGCGGACCGCAAGCAGGTCGTAGAACGCACCGTGCGCCTCTTGCGCCATGCCATACACCTCCTTGGTGGTGGAACGTGGACCTTCTAGGCAAGAAAGACCTGGATCCGGACGGGATGCCCGGCGTGCGCTCTCAGTACACCCTCCCTTCTGTGCGCGCACGGACAGGGGTAGCTTCATCGCGCGTGGCGGCACGCGCGAGCGTGGCGCTTCTGGGCGAGGCCAACGGGTAAAGGGGAGTCAGGGGGCGCGTGCGTCCGAGTGGTCGCTCGGAGCCGGCGAGGAGATCTCGTGCTGGATTCGGAGCATGCCCTGAGTGCATAGCGGTTCCCCAGACCAAAGAGTCGTCCATCGTCCCCTCGGATGAAGACGGAGCGTCCTTCCGGATAGCATACTGGAACCGTAAGCCTTTCGTCCACGATTGCCCTGCTGAGTGCCCAGTCGAGCGGACAGGGGAGCTGGCGGCTGGACCACCCGGAGCCGCCGTCGATCACAGCGAGCAGGAAATGGGGCCGGAGCGCCTAATCATGTGGCAAAGCGGATCGTCGAGCATTGGGAGTTCGAGCATGGCGCACGCCGCCCACGGCATGGTCATAGACGTCCGGGGCGTGACACCAGCGATGCGCCGCCCGCTGGTGTTCGCCGTCGTCGACCGGATGATAGATATCGACTGTCACGACAGTCTCGTCGTGATCTGCGACCACGACCCTTCCGGTCTCGGCTACCAGCTGGACCTCCGGCGCGAGTCGCGCGGCCTGTTCGAGTTCGACTGCGATCAGCGGCTCGACGGCGCGTGGGTCGCGCTCATCCGCCGTCGGATCATCTAGACGAGCCGCGGCAGCAGCCGGGTCAACTCGGCAAGCGTTCCCATCATGTCGGCGGTTGCGTCAGGATCTTTCCCGACATAGAACGTGCGCATGCCGACGTCAGCGGCGGGCAGATCGAGGGCGCGGTCATCGCCAACCATCATGCAGTCGCAAGGCGCGACGCCCAGGAGATCGGCGGTCTGAAGGAAGTACTCTCCGTGCGGCTTGCAGGCGCGCATGTACTCGTACGCGGTGACGACGCTCAACTCAAGGTCTCCCAGTCCCGCCCAGGACAGACGGTGTCGGATCGCGGATTCCGGGAAGATCGGGTTCGTCGCTATCGCCACCCGCAGGCCAAGGCCGAGGGCGGTCTCCACCACGTCACGCGCACCTTGCGCGGGCCGGGCCGTGTCCCGTAAGGCCGGGAACACGTCGGAGTAGAAGGTCTCGAAAACGATCCAGTCGCGATCTAGATCTACGCCCGAAAGATCGCGCAACCGTTCGTTGAAGACTTCACGGTTCGTCCGGCCCGGGTGCGGCTCCATCATCGTGCCAACGGCCGAACGCAGCGCACCCATGAACGCAGCCCCGTCGATGTCCGTGCCGGTCAGCAGAGGCGCCGCCGCAGTCTCGAGTGCCGCGAAGTAGCGGGTGAGGAAGGCGCTGAGGTCCAGGTCGAGCAGTGTCCCGTCTAGATCGAACAGCACTGCCTGCACGCTTGGGCTCCTTGTGCGGTTGGGGATGCCCGCATCATAGCACCTCGGCTTGCGTGCGACCGTGACGGCCCGGCGAGGAGAGCGGGTGGGAAATCGAGCTGCGGACACCCACCGGCCAGGGCAAGATGTTTGAACAGCCATCCGGCTTCATGTTTCACTGTAGGGACGCCGCCCATCTACCGATGAGTAGGGTCATGAAAGCCTCTTTCGCCAAAGACGTCATAATCGCGCGCCTGCGCCAGGATCCGGTCTTCAGCCGGATGGAGCAGCACGACCTGGAGTCGCTGGCTGCCGTGATGAGCTTCCGCGAGTACCCGAAGGGGTCGTTCGTGGTGAACAGGAACGACACCAGCACGCTGCTGTTCTTGCTGGTAGCGGGTCGCGTGAAGGTCTCCGTCGCCTCCCCTGAGGGCAAGGAGCTCGCGCTCAGCTATCTGGAGGCACCCTCATATTTCGGGGAGATGGGCGTTGTCGACGCAGCGCCCCGATCGGCCGACGTCATCGCCACGACCGACATTGAGGTCCTCATCGTCGAGGGCAAGGACCTCGCGACGGTCTTCCGCATCCAGCCCGAGGCCGCAATCGCCATGGTGAGCACGCTCACCCGACGTCTGAGAGAGCTTGTCGCCAGACTTGAGGGGATGGCGTTCCACGATGCGACACACAGGGTGATGCGTGTCATGCTGAACGTGTCCACGGCATCCTACGAGTCACGCGGCGTCCCGGTCATCGAGGGGCTGACGCATTATGAGATCGCCACGCTGGCTGGCACATCACGCGAGACGGCGAGCCGCGTAATCTCGAACCTGTGCCGCGACGGGGTGGTGGCCACCAAGGGCCGCAAGATCGTCGTGGACCTGTTCGCGCTCCGGGACCTCGTGGAGCGCGAACAGCAGGACGGGCTGGCGCGAACGCGTCGTCGGCCTCGGGTATGAACCGTAGTGCAAGCGTCACCACGGGAGGGAGACCGATGCAGGAGTTCACGCTCGAACAGCTCAGGCAGTTCGACGGCCTTCAGGGACGTCGGGCGTACGTCGCGTACCAAGGAGGCGTGTACGACGTGAGCGACAGCGCGATGTGGGCGGATGGCGACCACGAGGGCGTACATGCGGCCGGCGAGGACCTCACCGCGGCGCATGACGATGCCCCCCACGATGTTCACATCCTGGACTTCCCGCAGGTGGGCACGCTCATCTAGTCACTCGAGCTCCAGAAGCGCGATCGTCTCGAGATGGTGTGTCTGCGGGAACATATCGACCGGCACGAAGCGTACCGCGCGATAGCCCTTCGCCGTGAGGCGTTCCACATCGCGGGCGAGTGTGGCCGGGTCGCAGGACACATAAGCCACCCTGCGGACGCGCGCGTCTCCGAGCACGCTGAGCATCCGTTCGGAGAGTCCTGAGCGCGGCGGGTCCACGAGCGCCGCGTCGAGATGACCGAGATCAGGCAGCG
>JAJZRZ010000152.1 GCA_021850085.1 Actinomycetes bacterium
GTACCCCCCATGCCGATCTCCACGTCGTCGGGGTGCGCCCCCACGCAGAGCACATCCGCCATCTAGACCCCTCTTTCCAGCGCGTTCTCCCATACCCGGACATAGTACCCGAGGCGGTGGTCGGGATCGTCAAGGTCGAGGCCGAAGGAACGGTCACCATCGAAGTAGATGCGCTCCACCGGCAACTCCACCACCCGAAGGCCGTGCCGGAAGGCCTCGGCCCAAAGTTCGAGCGGCATCGCGTAGCCCGGCTCGACCAGATGCATGCGACGCAGCGCTGATGCCCGGTACGCCTTGAAGCCGCAGAACGCGTCGGTCAGCGCCCAGCCCGTCACACGGTTGATCATGGCTGTCACGCGACGGTTCACCTCCTGCCGCGACGCGGGCGCCGAGCCGAGCTCCCGGCTGGCCTCGAGGTAGCGGCTCCCGGAGACGATGTCACAGCCGGCCAAGGCGTCCAAAAAGCCGGGGATGTGTCCGGGTTCATGCTGCCCGTCGCAATCCATCGTCACAACCGCCTCGGCCCCTGAGCCGAGCGCCGCCGCGAATCCGTCCGCCAGCGATCGGCCGTATCCGAGGTTGGTCGCATGGCGCAGCGCGTGCACATCGGCGCGCAACGCAAGCACCTCCGACGTCCCGTCCGTGGAGCCGTCGTCAACGACCACCACAGGCCCGCCGAACACAGCGCGGACCGCGTCGAGCACGGAGCCGACCGTGCTTGCCTCGTTGTAGACCGGCAGGACAACGGCCGCCGATGGGTCGGCGATCCGGTTCGGACCGGCATCGGGCACGCTAGCGCTCAGCTTCAAGAACCGTGAAACTCGAGGTCACGCGCACCTGCGGACCCAGCATGTGCCTCACCGCGCAGTACTTCTCCTCTGAAAGTTCCACGGCTCTCCCAACTGCGTCGGGCTTGAGGTCGACCCCGGTCACCGCGTACTCAACGGAGATGTCGGTGTAGATCCGCGGGTACCCATCGACTCGCTGCTCGCCCCGAACGGCTATCTCGATGTCCGTCACCACCTGGCGCTTCTTCTCGAGGATCGAGATCACGTCCATGCCCGTGCATCCTGCGATACCGTACAGAACGAGCTCGATCGGACGCGCTCCACTCCCGTCGCCGCCGTACTCAGGCTTCGAGTCCATCACCACGCCGTGCCCCGCCTCATCCCAGCCTACGAACCGGCGCTTCCCGTTCCACTTGACCCTCACTGTGTCCACGTACTTCCCCCTTCACGCGAACGGACGGGGCACCCGCGCCCCCCAATCCGTCGCCGCCGGCCGTGGTGTGGTATCAAATCTTGCGACCCAGCATCTGCGCCAGTTCCCTGGGCTCCTTGGCCTTCTGGATCGCCTCTTCGTACGTTACCTTTCCCGACTGGAGCAGCACCTTGAGATGCTGGTCCAGAGTCTGCATACCCATCGAAGCGCCACCTTGGATGATCGTGGCCATCTGATGGGTCTTTCCCTCCCGGATGAGGTTGCTGATCGCCGGGATGCCGAGCATGATCTCCATCGCCATTACGCGGCTGCGCCCGTCGGTGGAGCGGAGAAGGGTCTGCGACAGGACTCCCTCGAGGGTGGTGGACAGCTGCATGCGAACCTGCTGCTGCTGATGCGGCGGGAAGACGTCGATGATGCGATCGACGGTCTCCGGACCGCCGGTTGTATGCAGGGTCGCCAGCACCAAGTGGCCCGTCTCAGCGGCAGTGAGCGCCGCCGAGATGGTCTCGAGGTCCCGCATCTCGCCGACGAGGATGACGTCGGGATCCTGGCGCAAAACGCGCTTGAGGGCCGAGGTGAACGAGTGTGTGTCCTCGCCGACCTCGCGCTGGTTCACGTACGCCTTCTTGTTCTTGTGCATGAACTCGATCGGGTCCTCCATCGTGATGATGTGGACGTTCCTCGTCGAGTTGATGTGGTCGATCATGGCCGCGAGCGTGGTGGACTTACCCGCGCCGGTGGGACCCGTTACGAGCACCATCCCTCGCGGACGCTCGGCGAGAAACTTGCACACACGAGGCAACTGGAGGTCTTCAAGCGTGGGGATCTTGAGCGGGATCGTGCGGAAAACGGCGCCCATCGAGTTGCGCTGCTGGAAGATGTTCGTGCGGAATCGGGAGACTCCAGGGATGCTGTACGCGAAATCCAGCTCCAGCTCAGTCTCGAAGCGGCGGCGCTGCTCCTCGGAGAGCAGGCTGAGCAGCATCTCCTGCGTGTCCTTCGGGGTCAGGACCTTGACGTCGTGGACCGGGGTGATCTCGCCTCGGAGACGCAGTCCCGGGGGGCTGCCCACCGTGATATGCAGGTCGCTGCCACCTTCGTCGATCATGAGCCGAAGCAGATCGTCCACGTGCGGTACGTCCCGGTCGACCACGACACTGCCGCTCGACGGGGGAGCGGCTTGCGGCATGCCATAAGCCGGTGCGGGAGCCGATGCAGCATAGCCGTTGGGAAGCTCCTGCATCGCTCCGTAAGACGGTGCCGGCGACGCGGCTGCTGCGGCGCCCGCCTGCGCTATGAAGGGTTCATCCGCGGAAGCGGTACCCATGGGCGGATCGACCGGGACTGACTCCTGCAAACCGCCCCCCTCCGGAATCTTGGGGCCCATCAGCGCTGACACCTTCTGTGCCAGCGTCGCGCTGTCCACAGCCGAGGGGAGGTGGCCTGCAGCGCCTGCCTGCCGCGCTCGCAAGGCGCTTGATTCCGTGGGCTCGCTCGCCACGATCAGCACCGGGATGGCGGCGAGCTCGCTATCCGACTTCAGCTCTGCGGTGAACGAGTACCCGTCCATGCCCATCAGGTCACCATCGGCGATGATCACGTCGGGTCGATGCTGACGGGCCATCCCAAGCGCACGAGGGGCCGAGATCGCACCTATGGTCTCGCACCCCTGGATCGCGGCATCGAGCGCGCGCTTCGTGTCATCGAAAAAGGCCGCATCGTCATGGACTATCAACACCGTTCTGTCGGCCACGTGAAAACGTCCTCCCATTCGGCGGAACCGGACGAACGGTGAGCGATCCCCCTGTCTGTCGCTCGCCGCATGTCGTTAGATATCGGCAGCAGGCAGCGCACACTCAACCCACGTGCGACCACGCCCGCTATGATGCAACCAGCGACGAAAGGTGCGCCTTGGTGCGCGAGCAGGTGACCATAGAGAGCCTAGCACACGGCGGTGACGCCGTGGCTCGCCTCGCCGACGGCCGAACCGCCTTCGTGCCGTACGCCTGCCCGGGTGACACGGTGGTCGTGCAGGTCACCGAAGATCATGGTCGCTGGGTGCGCGCGCGCATCGACCACGTCGTACAGTCCTCGGCTGACCGGGTCGTGCCGCCCTGCCCCTATTTCAGGGCGTGCGGCGGGTGTCAGTGGCAGCATGTCGAATACGCCACGCAGCTGTCGGCCAAGCGCCGCATCCTGGTCGACGCACTTGCGCGCATCGGGCGTGTTGCCCAAGCCTCGGTCGCCGAGATGGCTCCTTCGCCGCGGGAGTACGGCTACCGCAACAAAGTCGAACTCGCGGTCGAACCCGGCCCGCGAGGGCTCGTGGTGGGCTTCAGGCGATTCGGCACCGCCGAGGTCCTGCCCATCGATGCCTGCCTGCTCCTGCCCAAGAAGGCGCAAAAACTCCCGAAGTCGGTGGGCGGAGCGCTCCGCTTCCTCGCTTCCCGGGGGGCCCATGGCATCAGGCGCGTTTCTCTTCGCGTCTCCTCGCGCGGGGAGATCGCGGTGGACGTGTGGACCTCGCCGGGTCCCTTCCCGCGGGCGGCGGCGGCACGCGTGCTCTCCGAATCGACCGGCGCACGGACCGTGACGAGGACGATCGTTCGCGGGAATCCGGAAAAGCGCGACATCGCAGGCGTGGAGGTGTACTCAGGCGGAGGTCTGTGGCGCGAGAGGCTCGGTGGCGACGAGTACGGGGTATCTGCGCCTTCGTTCTTCCAGGTCAACTCCCAAGCGGCAGCCATGCTTCGAGACAGCGCGCTGCAGCTGCTGCAGGCGGACGGGACCATGCGGGTCGCGGACCTGTATGCGGGAGCCGGCACGTTCACCCTGCCGATTGCGCGCTCGGCCGGCGAAACGGTCGCGGTGGGGGCCTCACGACACGCGCTCTCAGAGCTGCGGCGCAACCTCGAGGCCGCCGGTCGTGACGCCGACGTCTTCCCGGGCGATGCGGCGTACGC
>JAJZRZ010000153.1 GCA_021850085.1 Actinomycetes bacterium
CGCGGTCACGAGCGACGTCACCTCGGAAGCGCTCGTGATGCCGCCGTCATCCGACAGGAGCAGGCCACCGGCGTGCGCGAGGACACCCGCCTTGCTGCCCAGCGTCTCGGCTCTCGCGGGGTTCGCCAGCTCCGCGGTCACCAGCCCCCCCATGACCGCCAAGCCCTCCGCCCGCGCGGCCCAGAACACCCGCTCGAACCCGCCAAAGGACAATCCTCCGCCAGCGTGCAGCGCAACGAACCCGGCGCGAGAGAGGGCGGGCAGCAGCGGCCTGATGTCTCCGTCGGAGTGGAAGACCGTCGGCAAACCGAGCGTCCGCGCTACGCGAACTATCCGCTCGTACCGCGGCACGAGCTCGCCTATCGCGAAATCGGGCGCCACGAGAGGTCCGTGCGTCCCAGCGAGATCTTCGGCGAGCACGAGCGCTCGCGCACCGGATGCAGCGGCTCGTTCGACCTCGGCGAGCAGCACGCCGAGGGCCGCGTCGAGCTCCTCGCCTATCTCCTCCGGACGCGTGAGCGTGGCCCGCAGCCCCTCGACGATGCCACGCACGCGGATGATGGGCCAAAGCGGCCCTGAGACGGTGAAGATCGGGGCGACATCCTCCTCAGAAAGCGCGGCCGCCGCCTCATCCGCCCAAGGCTCGACCGAAGGTATGAACGCGAACGACGCACCCAGCGCCAAGGCGGCCCGGACGAGCGCGAGCGCCGGGCGATGCTCATCAGCGGCAAGCGAGGCCAGCGCCTCGGTCGGGACGAATGTGAGGCCGAAGGGGAAGGGCTCCCCGTCGCGAGACAGACGCTCCATGGCTACGAAGCCCCCGGGGCCGTGAGGAGGGCGGGCGCCATCACGCACGCTACCTTTCGGCCAGGAGTGCTGCGTGAGAAGCGCATCGAATCCGCCGGTTCATGCTGAGCAGTATCGCACAGCCCGGGACATCCCCGGCGCGGCCAACAGCTTCCTCGAAGCGGCGCCGAAGGTATGATGCGGGCATGGACGAACGCTACGACATCCCTGCCGACGATGTGCTTCTTGGCGAGTGCGAGGTCGAGACGTTTCGCGCAACCGGCCCCGGGGGCCAGGGCGTGAACACGACCGATTCGGCAGTGCGTCTTCGCCACATGCCTACGGGGATCACGGTGGTGGCGCGCCGGGAGCGCAGCCAGTACCAGAACAAGCGCGCAGCGCTCGCCCGCCTGCGCGAACGGTTGGAGGCGAGAAACGCCGAGCTCGCCGCCGAGCGAGCAGCGCGCAAGCCGCAACAGCGGTCGCGAAGAGCACGTGAAGCGATCCTGGCGCGGAAGCGGGCGCGCGCCGGCATCAAGCGTGCCCGTGGCCGCGTTGACGGCGATGAGGACTGAGCCGGATGCGAAAAAACACGCCCGTCGCACGAGGCGGCGGACGTGCGGTTGCGTGTGGTGGAGGCGCGGAGAATCGAACTCCGGTCCACGACAGCCCCCTGGGGAGCATCTCCAGGCTCAGTCACTGCTTGAGGTTCGGTGGGGGCGACGCGCTGTGACCGGCGTGCCCTTTCCTAGCTGGTTCGGTCTTTCGCCGAAGCATACCGGCTACGTCTTCGGCGGCAGTCCCCTTAAGTGACGTCAGATCCGGTGACGGGGACGCGCACCGGGAGACGTCGCTGCACTATTTAGGCAGCGAAAGCGAGATCATTGTCGACGTTTGAGCGTCGTTTGCCCCTGTTTAACGAGGTAAGGCGACCTCGGCCTGCTTCTCCCCTCAGAACTCCCGTGTCGAAACCAGTCGCCCCCGGGTGTGAGGTATGTGAAGGTCCGTCCGGCCCTCTTGCCGGAAGATGAAGTATAGCGCGCACCATGCCAGACCGCGACCGATGGCGGCGCCGAGGCTGCGATAGCTGCGCTACTCCCCCCTGGTTCGCTCGCGCAACGCGCGCTCCACATCCCGGTTCTGGTCGCGCTCGGCGATGGCGTCGCGCTTGTCGTAGAGCTTCTTGCCGCGGGCCAACCCGATCTCGACCTTCACGAGGTTGGCTGGAGATAGATAGACCTTGAGCGGCACCAGCGTGTAGCCGCGTTCCTTGGTCTTGCCCGTCAGGTAGCGAATCTCGGCCTTGCGGAGCAGGAGTTTGCGCTCGCGGTCCACACGTACGTTGCTGCGGTTGCCGTGGCTGTAGGGCGCGATGTGCACGCCGTGCAGCCACACCTCGCCCCTGCGGACCGTGGCGAAGCTGTCACGCAGATTCGTCTTATTCTCGCGCAGCGACTTCACCTCTGTGCCGGTGAGCACGACACCCGCCTCGAAGGTCTCGTCCACGAAGTAGTCGTGGTACGCCTTCTTGTTGGTGGCTATCAGCTTCTGTTCGCGCGTCATCGGCATTCGTCCTACGGCGTGAAGTCGCAGCTCGCGTCGAGCCTCCGCACGAATGCGGCCAGCAGCTTCGCGGTGTTCTCCACGTCGGCGAGCGCGAGCACCTCTGTCGGCGTGTGCATGTAGCGCAACGGTACGCTCACGAGCGCGGCTGCCTTGCCGCCTCGCGAGAGCTGGATCGCGTTGGCGTCGGTGCCCGTCCCGCGCGGCGCACCCTCCACCTGGTAAGGGATCTTCTCCGCCTCGGCGGCCTGCACGAGGCACTCGAACACGCACGGGTTGATGTTGGCGCCGCGAGCGATGACCGGCCCGCCGCCGCACTTCACCTCGCCGAACTTGCGCTTGTCAACGTCGAGGTAATCGGTCGCGTGCGTGACCTCGACCGCGATGCCCACCATCGGGTCCTGGCTGTACGCCGAGGTCGTGCCGCCGCGCAGACCTATCTCCTCCTGCACCGTGGCGGCAGCGATCAGGTCCCAGGCCGCACCACCGGCCTCCTTCACCAGCCGCAGCGCCTCGGCGCAGATATATGCGCCCATCTTGTCGTCAAAGGCGCGCGAGACGGCCATGCCCTCCCCGAAGGTCTCCACGCCCACGCCATAGGTGACGGGATCGCCGATGCGCACGCGCTTCTTGACGTCCTCGCCCTGCATGCCGAGGTCGATGAACATCTTATGCATCTTGACGACGGCCTTACGCTCCTCGTCCTCAAGCAGGTGGATGGGCAGCCGGCCGAGCACGCCGCGAAGCACCCCGTCTTTCGTGTGGACATCAACGCGCATGCCCGGGAGGATCTGCGGGTCGTGTCCCCCGATGGGTGCGAACGCGCAGTATCCCTCCTCGGTGATGTAGGTGACCATGAAGCCGATCTCGTCGATGTGACCGGCGAGCATGACGCTCGGCCCGCCCGCCGTACCCTTCAGCAACGCGTGGACGGAACCCATCACGTCGGTCGTGACCTCATCGGCGATGGGATGCATGTACTCGCGGAAAACCTTCGCGGCCGGCTGTTCATATCCGGAAGGCGACGGGGCCTCGATAAGCGTCTTGAAGAAGTCGAAGGACTCTGCGCGCATGAAAATGCCTCCCTACTGGATAGCTCTCGTACCGTGCCAGTCTACCCTACGCCAGCTCGAGGTCGAGCCTTCGGTCGGTGACGCTCGCGTCGAGGACGCGCACGCGCACCTGCTGGCCGAGACGGTACACGGCCCCCTTGTTCTCGCCCCACAGCATGAACCGCTCGGGGTCGAGGCGGTAGTGGTCGTCCTCCATGGATTCCACGTGCACCAGCCCTTCGGCGGTGTTGTCGAGCTGCACGAACAGGCCAAAGCCCATGACCCCGGTGACGATGCCGTCGAACTCCTCGCCGAGGTGGCGCCCCATGAGCGCGACGAGCTTCACCTTCTGGCTGTCTTCTTCGGCCGCCTGCGCCTCCCGCTCCATGACCGAGGAGTGCTCGGTGAGCCACTCCAGCTCGGGGATCAGCGCCGATGTGGGCGGGCGGTCGAGCGATTTGGTCAGCTGAGCTTTCAGAAGCCGGTGCACGATGAGGTCGGGGTATCGCCTGATGGGGCTCGTGAAGTGCGTGTACGCCGCGCTCGCCAACCCGAAGTGCGGGCCGAGGTGGTCCACGTACCGCGCGCGCTCGAGCGATCGCAGCAACAAAGAGTTGATGAGCCGCTGCTCGGGCCTGCCATGGGCGAATGCCACGATCTTATCGGAGCTGCGCGGCATT
>JAJZRZ010000154.1 GCA_021850085.1 Actinomycetes bacterium
CCGATCTATGAGAAGAAGCGTCGCCAGACGACATTCGCCCGCGTAGAGGTCCTGCCGGTGCTCCCGGACGAGGTCGTGGTGGAGATCCGTGACGAGGACCTGCGGGTAGACGTCTACCGCTCGAGCGGGCCCGGTGGACAGAGTGTCAACACCACCGACTCGGCGGTGCGGATCACACACCTGCCGACCGGACTCGTGGTCACCTGTCAAAACGAGAAGAGCCAGCTGAAGAACAAAGAGACCGCGATGAAGATCCTGCGCTCTCGGCTCTACGAGCTCGAGCAGGAGAAGCGGGAGGCGGAGATCGACGCTTTGCGTGGCGAGAAGCGGCAGATATCCTTCGGGTCTCAGATCCGCAACTACGTACTCTACCCGTATCAGCTGGTCAAAGATGTCCGGACCGGGATCGAGACCGGTGATGTCAACGGCGTTCTCGATGGCGACATCGATGAGTTCGTCATCGGGTTCCACCGCTGGCGCGTTTCCGAGGAGCAGGGCCAGGCGGACGGCGCCTGACCGCGGAGGGGGAGCTGATGGTCAGGCGAGTGCTCGTGAAGGCGAACCCCGCCAACGTACTGAAGCATCGTCGCGTGCGCGACTACGCTTTCATAACCATCGGCATCCTGATCACGGCGTGGGGGCTCAACGCGTTCTTGATTCCCAACCGTCTGGCCGCGGGCGGCGTCTCGGGACTGGCCACCGTCTTCTACTACCTGTTCCGGGACACCTATGGCATTCATCTGCCCATCGGTATGCAGATGCTTGTCATGAACGGGATACTTCTCGTGCTGGGGATACGTGCACGTGGCTGGCGTTACGGGGCACGGACCGTCTACGGCATGGTGGCGCTGTCACTTGCCATCGACCTGCTCCGTCCGGTCACCCCCCACCTCGCCGAGCACGATCTCCTTCTCGCTGTGCTCTATGGCGGCGCCGTCACAGGCATCGGCATGGGCTTCGTGTTCAAGGCCCGCGGCAACACCGGCGGTACAGACATCATCGCCCAGCTGTTGGCGGAGCGATCCAACCTCGGCATCGGCCAGCTGATGCTCGCCGCTGATGCGACAGTCACTCTCGTGGCCGCCCTAGTCCTCGGCCCGGACCTGGCGCTGTACGGCGCGGTCGCCATCTTCGTGATGGGCACGGTGATCGATGTGGTCCAGCAGGGTTTGTCCGTGGAGAAGGCAGCCTTCATCATCTGCGACGAGCCTGGCCGTGTGGCGGATGCGGTATTGCACCAGCTCGGCCGAGGCGCGACCGGCATCATGGCGCGGGGCCTGTACTCATCCGAACCACGAGAGCTGGTGTTCACGGTGGTCTCACGCCGCGAGATCGCCACGCTCAAGACGCTCGTTCACGCCGTGGACCCCAAAGCGTTCCTCGTTATCGCCGACGTGCACGAGGCACTCGGCGAAGGTTTCAAAGAGATGGGAGCGGATGTATGACGCAGGAGGCACGGGTGGCGGTCGTCTCGGCGCGGGCGGCTCGAATGCGCCACGACATCATCGAGATGATCGCCGAGGCTGGAAGCGGGCACCCCGGAGGGTCGCTGTCCGCGGCTGATATCGTCGCAACCCTCTACTTCGGCATCATGAAACACGACCCGCAGCGGCCCGGCTGGCCGGAGCGTGATCGCTTTGTGCTCTCCAAAGGCCATGCGGCGCCCGTGCTGTACGCCGCGCTCGCGCAGGCAGGGTACTTCGGCCGGAGCCACCTGCAGACGCTGCGCAAGCTGGGAAGCATCCTGCAGGGACATCCCGATTGCCTGAAGTGCGACGGAGTGGAGGTCTCCACAGGTTCGCTGGGCCAAGGTCTCGCGATCGCCAACGGCATGGCGCTCGCGTTGCGCCTGACCGGCAGCACATCGAGGGTCTTCTGTTTGCTTGGCGACGGCGAGCTGCAGGAAGGCGAGGTGTGGGAGGCGGCCATGTTCGCGGCGCATCATGGCCTGGACACGGTGACGGCGATCGTGGACCACAACGGGCTGCAGATCGACGGCGCGTGCAGCGAGGTCATGTGCTTGGGCGAGGTGGCCGAGAAGCTCCACGCGTTCGGTTGGGAGGTGCGCGAGGTGGACGGGCACGACGTGGAGGCACTCCTTGCTGTGCTGTCCTCGCCTCCCGCTGTCGCTGGAGTCCCGGTCGCGGTTGTCGCACGGACCGTGAAGGGCCGCGGCGTGTCGTTCATGGAGGGAGATGCGGGTTGGCACGGGAAAGCTCCCAACGCCGAGCAGACCAAGCAGGCGCTCGCGGAGTTGCGTGAGTCGCTCGCTGCGGCCGACCCCGAACAGCTCTCAGACGCTCCCGTGACCGAGGGGGGCGACCGGTGAGCGACAGGCGCGCAACGCGTGAGGCACTCGGGGAGACCCTGATCGAGCTCGCCAACGAAGGGATCGCCGTGGTTGCGGTGGATGCCGACCTTTCGGGCTCGACGACCACCGCCAGGTTCGGCACTGCGTTCCCCGAGCGGTTCTTCAATGTGGGTATCGCCGAGCAGAACATGATCGGCGTCGCCGCAGGGCTCGCCGTGGAGGGCATGGTGCCCTTCACGGGAAGCTTCGCGGTGTTCGCCACGGGACGCGCGTACGACCAGGTGCGCAACAGCGTCTGCTACTCCGGCTTGGACGTGAAGCTCGCGCCCACGCACGCGGGCATCACCGTGGGCCCCGACGGCGGCAGCCACCAGATGCTCGAGGACATCGCCCTCATGCGCGTGTTGCCCGGGATGCGGGTGCTCGTCCCGGCGGACTACGTGGCAGCCAAGGCGGCGATCCGCCTTGCCGCGACCACGCCCGGTCCGTTCTACGTGCGCCTGGGCCGTGCCGGCGTGCCGGTGCTGTACGGCGACGACCACCGTTTCGAGCTCGATCGGGTCCGCGTTCTGCGCGAAGGCATCCATATCACGCTGGCCGCGTGCGGCGTGATGGTAGAGCAGGCGCTCGTCGCCGCGGAGCAGCTCGCGCTCGACGGGATCCATGCTGAGGTGCTCGACGTGGCCACCATCAAGCCGCTCGATGCCCAGGGCATCGCCGCCTCGGCACGCAAGACCGGAGCCGTCGTGACCTGCGAGGAGCACTCGGTGATCGGTGGCCTGGGATCGGCTGTGGCCGAGGCCCTCGGCGAGCTCGCGCCGGTGCCGCTCGCGCGCATAGGGGTGCGCGACGTCTTCGGCACCTCAGGCGAGCCGGCCGAGCTGATGGCGCACTTCGGTCTCACCGGTGCGGACATCGCACGAGCGGCACGCCGCCTGCTGGAGAGGCGGTAGGCATGCCGCATGCTTACTTCCGGATGGCCCTTCTCCCAAGAGGGACCGGCTCGGTCTGGTAGACTATCGCGGGAGTTGTCGCACAGATATGGAGCACCCCTTATGATCGGAATGCGGAACGTCAGCAAGATCTACGTTCCGAACAAACCCCCGGCTCTCGATGAGTGCAACGTCGAGATCGAGCAGGGGGAGTTCGTGTTCCTCGTGGGCCACTCCGGCTCCGGCAAGTCCACTTTCATCCGACTGCTCCTGCGGGAACTCCTCCCGTCGCGCGGCCAGATCGTCGTCGCGGGGCAGGACCTTGGGAAGATGAAGAGCTGGAAAGTGCCGTACCTGCGCCGCAACATCGGATGCGTGTTCCAGGACTTCAAGCTTCTGCCTAACAAGACCACCTACGAGAACATCGCCTTCGCGCTCGAGGTGATCGGACGCAGCAAGCACGTCATTCGCACGCAGGTGCCCGAGGTGCTTCGTCTCGTGGGCCTTGAAGACAAGCTGGAGAGTTATCCCGACGAGCTCTCGGGAGGTGAGCAGCAGCGCGTCTCCATCGCCCGGGCCTTCGTCAACCGGCCGCCGCTGCTGTTGGCCGATGAACCCACCGGCAACCTCGATCCTGCGACATCGCTCGGCATCATGAGCCTGCTCAACCGCATCAACAAGACCGGCACGACGGTGCTGGTGGCCACGCACGACCGCGAGATGGTCGACTCCATGCGCAAGCGCGTCATCGCCCTCGAGGGCGGCAAGGTCGTTCGTGACCAGGACCGAGGGGTGTACGGCTATGGCGATTAACGT
>JAJZRZ010000155.1 GCA_021850085.1 Actinomycetes bacterium
AGCTGGAGGTGCACGACATACTCGGCGAGGGCTTTTCTGCCTGCGCCGCCTGCCACGACGACCCCGCCCGGAATCCCGGCATGCTCCTTCTGGCCGATGGCAGCCTCGTGGATGTCACGGGCGATGTCTCGCAGGTGTGCCGGCGCTGCCACTTCGCGAAGTACCGCGAATGGGAGGCCGGCATCCACGGCAAGAACGAACCGAAGTGCAGCGCGTCGGGCTGTCACGATCCGCACACCCCCTCGTGGATCTACATGGCGGCGCTCCCGCCTTTCCAAGGGACCGGGGTGGAGATCCGCGCTGTTGCCGAGCGCGAACCCTTCCAACCGCTTGCGCCACCGCCTCTCGAGCCGGCGGTCCATACCCCGCTGTGGCTGGCGATCGTAACGAGTCTCGGCTCGATCGTGATACTCGCGATGCTCGGCTACCTGCTCCTCGGAAAGGTCAAGCGATGAGTGACGACACCACGAGGCCCCGCGTCGAGCCGCCCAGGGAGCTGCCGGCAGGCTGCACGTTCTCGAGGCGCGGCTTCCTCGAGACGGTCGGCGCCACAGCCGGCCTGTTCATGGCCGGTGCGGTTCCCGCGTTCGTCTCGGCCACCGCGCCTGCGATCGCGGCGGAAGGCGAGACGGACGATCCGCTTGCGCACATCACCAAAGGTGACGGCAGCATCAACTACCCCGGGAAGACCGTTCACTACGCGGACCCGCCAGGAGACCAGAAGTGGGCGATGGTCATCGATGTCAAGGCGTGCATCGGATGCCGCCGCTGCGTCTATGCGTGTGTGAAGGAGAACAACATCGGCCGCGACGCCGGCTTCACGTACATCAAGGTGCTCGAGATGGAGCAGGGCCTGGTGGACATCGAGCATGCGAAAGCCGACTACGCCGAGGGCGGGAGGCCCGACAAGTGGTACCTGCCTGTGCAGTGCATGCAGTGCGCCGAGGCGCCGTGCGTCTACGGCTGCCCGGTGAAGGCGACCTGGCGCGATCCCGACGGGATCGTGGTGATCGACTACGACAAGTGCATCGCCTGCCGCAACTGCATGGTCACGTGCCCATACGGCGCGCGGTACTTCAACTGGCTGGAGCCTCACGTGCCGGAGGCCGAGGTGAACCCGGAGGTTCCGCTGGAGGAGAAGCACGGTGTGGTCGAGAAGTGCACGTTCTGCATCCAGCGCACACGCAACGGGCAGACCACGGCGTGTACCGAGGCGTGTCCGGTGGGCGCGCGCACGTTCGGCGACCTGAACGATCCGGACAGCGCTGTTTCTACCTTGCTCAAGACGCGTCGAGTGTGGCGACTGAAAGAAGAGTACGGGACCAAGCCGATGATCTGGTATGTGGGGTGACATGCTGTGACTGAGAACACCATCACCCGGCCGGGCGTGCGGCGCATCATCGGTGTCGATTTCGACTTCGGCGCCCTGAAGTCGGCCGGTCCGCGCTACTGGGCCTTCGTCTCCTTGCTGATCACCGTGATCGGACTCGGCGTCCTCGCGTGGGGTGCCGCGCTTGCCAATGGCGGCTCCGTCATGGCCATGCGCGACAGCTACCCCTGGGGACTGTGGTTCACCAATTACATGTACTACGTCGGGCTGTCGGCCGGCGGTCTGGTGGTGTACGCGAGCGTGCACCTGTTCAACGCAAAGCAGTTCGAGCCGCTCTCCCGCCTGGCGGTCCTGCAGGCCGGCGTGCTGGTGATGCTCGCGCTGCTGGGCATCATCACCGATATGGAACGCCCGTGGCGCGCGGTGTGGATGCTGCTCACGCCCAACCCGTCCTCACCGTTCGTGTACACGGGTAGCGCCGCCAACATCTACATGCTCATCTGTTTCATAGATCTGTGGATCCTCATGACTGGCAAGGGGGGCCACAAGCTCGCCCACCGGATGACGCTGATCGCGCTGCCGTTCGCCATCTACCTGCATACCACCACGGCGTTCGTACTCGCGCTCAACAAGTCGCGCGAGCTGTGGAATACGGCGGTCATGGTGCCCATCTTCCTCACCTCGGCCACTGCATCGGGCATCGCGCTGCTGCTGATCGTCGCGTACCTGATGCAGCGTTTCGACGTGATGCGGTTCAAGCCGAGCATGTTCCGCAGCCTCTCCACACTGCTTTCCACGGTCATCATCATCGACCTGTTCTTGCTCGCCGTGGAGATCCTGACGGTCTTCTGGCCTACCGCTGCGAAACCGGGCCATGCTCTGCGCCTCGCCGAGTTCTTCAGCGGTCCGTATGCGCTGGCGTTCGTGCCGGTGCTGGTCCTCGGTATCGGCGCCTTTTCGCTGCTGGCGGGTAGCCGGACCCGACATCTCCCTGCCGTTCAGATCACCGCGGCGGCGATGTACGTCGTGGCGATCTTCCTCAAGCGCTACTCGCTGATGGCGATGGGCTTCGCGATCGACCCGCTCGGTCAGTACAGCCCGCCGTACCTGCCGAGCCTCACCGAGTTCCTGATCGCTGCCGGACTACTGGGCCTGGGCGTGCTCATAGTGACGCTCTCGGCCAAGGTGCTGCCGCTTGCGGTGCCTGAGCACGAGGCGCACGAGCCCGCCGCCGCCGAGCCTTCGCTGGAGGGTCCTGCGCCGGCGAACCCCCCGGCGCTTGAGGCCGGGTGAGCGCTCGGATGAGCGACGACACCTTGGACGCCACACGACGGGCCGCCCTTCGCCGGCTGATGATCGTCGCTGGCGCGGCGCTCGTGCTCGCCGCCGTCATCGCGGTGGCGGTGCCGCTGGCGATGACGGCGACCCCCGAGTTCTTCTCCCGGTACCACCTGCTGGAGCGCCGCTATATGAACCTTGAGAACTCGGCGCACGAAGGCCTCAGCTGCCGCTCGTGCCACGAGACCCGGCCGCTCCTGAACGGCGTGCAGCTCATCGCCGACTTCTACGTCAGCCTGGTCGAGACCACGCAGACACCGCAGTTCTTCACGTTCGATGCCCCGCACAATGACGCGTGCCTTGCGTGCCATGAGACGGACTGGAGCGTGGACGCGAGTCGAACCGCTCGCATCCCGCACCCGGCGCACAAGCAGGTCGCCGCGGAGACGCGCCAGTGCGCCGAGTGCCACAAGTGGACGGGTCACTTCGAGGCGTACCTGGACTCTCACAAGGAGATGCCGTTCTCGGGTGTGTGCGTCGCGTACGGCTGCCACGTCGGCACCAAGGAGACCGAACAGTGCATCGCCTGCCACCACGTGCTGTACGAGTCCAGCGAACGGTGGAGGACGGAGCATCCGCGGGTGATGCGCGAGACGGGACAGAACGCGTGCCTTGAGGGCTGCCACTCGATTGCGCAGTGCCAGCAGTGCCACACCACAGGCGAGCGCCCCGTCTTCGACGGACTGCCCATCGAGGTGAGCATGAAGCCGATCGAGGCGCTGCACGTCCGCGATGACTGGACCGAGCTGTACCACGGGCAGGAGGCGCTCGCGGGCCGCGAGCGGTGCCAGCTGTGCCATCAGTCCGAGGGCGAGTGCGTCGAGTGCCACCTTGAGCGCCCCGTGTCCCATGGCACATCAACGCAGTGGATCGGACGCCACTCCAGGCACACCGAGGACCTGAGCGACCCGGGGTGCATCGAATGCCACGAGCAGAGCTTCTGTGACGACTGCCATCGGCAGTTCGAGGAGATGGAGTAGTGCGCGGACGGCTGCTCATCGCTGCCGTGCTCACAATGACCGCGATCGCGGTCATTGCCGTGGCGGTGCCCGTGGTCTTGACGCTCCAGCCCGGCTACTACGACCGGTACCCCGCGCTGGTCCTTCGGATGGACCACTGGGCCACGTCGACTCACTCGCGCATAACGTGCGCGGAGTGCCACATCGAGCCCGGCCTCGACGGTCTTGTGAGCTTCGCCGCCGAGTCGGTCCCGGCTTTCTACTCGCAGGTGACGCGTGGGCCGGACGGAACGAACCTGCTCAGGGCGCCACGGACGGTCGCCTGCCAGAAGTGCCACACCAGCTATCGCAGCGTCGCGCCCAGCGGTGACCTCCTGATCCCGCATCGAGCGCATGTTGGCCTACAACAAACGTCT
>JAJZRZ010000156.1 GCA_021850085.1 Actinomycetes bacterium
CGAGAAGTACACGGACTCGAGGCTCACGTCCGAAGGCGGCGCGCTGTTCAAGACGACGGTCGACCCGGGGCCGGCCGGCCCCGGGTCGGGCATGGCGGAGCAGTGCGTCACGGTGGATACCGACACTGAGCGAGAACCCAAGGAGAGCTAAGCCACGTGAAGTCCGCTGAGATCCGCGAAAGCTTCCTGTCGTTTTTCGAAAGCAAGGGATGCAGGAGGCTTCCGAGCTCCTCCCTTGTTCCAGATGACCCGTCGCTGTTGCTGACCTCGGCAGGCATGGTGCAGTTCAAGCCCGTCTTCCTGGGGTTGCGCGACATCGGTACGACGCGGGCGGCAACATGCCAGAAGTGCGCCCGTACGACCGACATCGACATCATCGGCACCACTGGGCGCCATCACAGCTTCTTCGAGATGCTCGGTAATTTCAGCTTCGGCGACTACTTCAAGAGCGAGGCGTGCGCCTGGGCCTATGAGTATTCCACGAAGGTGCTGGGACTCGACCCGGACCGGCTGTGGTTCTCGATCTACGAGGACGATGACGAGGCGGAAGGCGTGTGGCGCGACGAGGTGGGCGTGCCGGCCGAGCGCATCGTTCGCATGGGCGCCAAGGACAACTTCTGGAGCGCTGGCCCCACCGGCCCGTGCGGCCCGTGCTCCGAGCTCTACTACGACCAGGGCGCAGATGTCGGCTGCGGCACGCCAGAGTGCGTGCCGGGCTGCGATTGCGACCGCTACGTGGAGTACTGGAACCTCGTTTTCATGCAGTTCGACCGGCAGGAGGACGGCGCGCTCGTCCCGCTGCCGAAGAAGAACATCGACACGGGCATGGGCCTCGAGCGCGTGGCCGCGATCATGCAGCGCGTGCGCTCGAACTTCGAAACCGACGACCTGCGCGCGCTGGTGGAGGTCGCAGAGGACCTCTCCCACACCCGGCTCGGCCAGTCGGCACGAAGCGACGTCTCCCTGCGGATTCTGGCCGACCATGCGCGTGCCGTGACGTTCCTGATCGCGGACGGCGTGCTGCCGTCCAACGAGGGACGCGGCTACGTCCTTAGGCGGCTGCTGCGGCGGGCGATCCGGCACGGGCGTCTCCTCGGCGTGGAGGATCCGTTCATGGTGCGCCTCGTGGAAACCGTGATCGCGCGATGGGGAGAGCCGTACCCCGAGCTCGTCGAGAACGCCGACCTCATCCGCCGGATTGTGCTTGCCGAGGAGGAGCGCTTCCGTGTGACGCTGCGTCAGGGTCTAGCGTATCTCGCTTCCGCCATCGAACGCACGCAGGCCGCGGGCGGTTCGCAGCTCGACGGCACCGAGGCCTTCACGCTCCACGACACCTACGGCTTTCCGTACGAGCTCACTTCCGAGATCGCCGCCGAAGCGGGTCTTGCGGTGGATTCGGCGGCGTTCGACACGCAAATGGAGGCTCAGCGTGCACGCGGGCGCGCGGCCGTCAAGGACGAGTCGTGGTCTTCTTTCGGTGGGGCTTTCGATGGCATCGCTCGCGAGGCAGGCACCACCGAGTTCCTCGGGTACCGCCTCGACGAGGCGGACAGCGTGGTCGTGGGAATCGTGGTCGACGGTCAGCCGGTCGAGCGTGCTGATGCGGGAACGAGCGCTGACGTCGTGCTCGCCGCCACGCCGTTTTACGCGGAGCAAGGCGGGCAGGCCGGTGACGCGGGCACCATCTCCGGCGACGGGTCGCTCTTCTCGGTGGCTGACACGCGTTTCCCGGTACCGGGGCTGGTGGCGCACAGCGGTCAGGTGGAATCTGGTGCGATCGCCCTGGGAGATAAGGTGCACGTCGCGATAGACGTGTTGCGTCGCGAGCGCATCCGCCGCAACCACACGGCCACCCACATCCTGCACTGGTCGCTGCGCCGCATCCTGGGTGAGCATGTTCGCCAATCGGGCTCGCACGTCGCACCAGAGCGCCTGCGCTTCGACTTCACACACTTCGAGGCGCTCTCCGCCGAGCAGCTTCGCCGCATCGAGGAGATGGCCAACCGAAAGGTCATGGAGAACCATCCTGTCCGAAACTACGAAACCTCGCTTGTCTCAGCCCGCGAGATGGGCGTCACCGCGCTGTTCGGCGAGAAGTACGGCGAGATCGTGCGCGTGCTGGAGGTCGGCAACTTCAGCAAAGAACTCTGCGGCGGCACGCATGTGGCACGCAGCAGCGAGATCGGCGTGATCAAACTGATCGCCGAGGGGAGCGTCGGTGCGAACCTCCGGCGTATCGAGGCCGTGACGAGCTTCGACGCCCTGACCTACCTCGAGCGGGTCGAAGGGGAGCTGGGCGAAGCCGCCGCCGCGCTTCGGGTGGGCAGGTTCGAGGTCGCTGAGAGGGCCAAGGCGATCACCGGACGGGTGAAAGAACTGGAAGCCGCGCTGCACAAGGCGAAGAGCCAGGCTTCCGCGTTCGACCCGTCTTCGGTGCCGACCTTGGACATCGGGTACCCCGTCGCTGTCGGTCGCGTACCACCGATGGACGCATCCGAGCTGCGCGGTCTTGCTGACGTGCTGCGTTCTCACCTCGGCACGGCGAGCGCCGTGGTGCTTGCCACCACCGATCCCGAGTCAGGCGCGCCGTTGCTGACCGCGTCGGCAACGGCTGCGGCCGTCGCACGGGGCTTCGATGCCGCGGCGGTCATCCACGCCTCGGCGCCCCGCATCAAAGGCGGGGGAGGAGGGCGACCCGAGATGGCGCAGGCCGGGGGCAAGGATGCCGATGGCATCGAAGCCGCTTTGGCCGAGGCACGGTCCTTGCTCGGCGCGGGGTAGCGGTGCGGGCGCTCGGCCTCGACATCGGTGGGGCTCGTATCGGCGTCGCTGTCTCAGACCCGAGCGGGCGGATCGCTTCCCCGATAGCCGTCCTCGAGGCGCGCGATCCCGCGCGGCTCGTGCGGGAGATAGGTCTGCTGGTTGAGGACTACGAGATCGAACGGCTGGTGTTCGGCTTGCCGCTGACCCTGGCCGGCGACGAAGGTCCGCAGGCGGCCGAGGTACGGGAGCAGGGTGAGCGCCTTGGTGCGACGCTCGGTATCCGGGTCGAGTACCACGACGAGCGCCACTCGAGCGCTGAGGCGAGGCGAGTCATGCAGGAGGCCGGTGTGAGCGAACGGGAGCAGCGTGGTTCGCTGGATAAGGTCGCGGCTGCTATCGTGCTGCAGGGGTGGCTGGACGCCCGCCGGGCGCGGGCGGGCGTGGAGGACCGAGATGAGCGATGAGATGCCGGCCCGGCGCGAGAACGGACGGACCGCCACGCGATCGTCGTCGCGCGCCCGCGCATCCCGCAGCGCGGTGAGGACGGCCCGGCAGGCCCCGGGTGGCCGCTCCGGGCGCCGGGGTGTGCGCCCGGTGGATGCGCGGGCGCGCCGCAGAACGCTCGCGGCGGTCGTCGTGCTGGTGGCTGCAGTCCTCCTCGTGGGGGTGCCGGTCTACGCCGCATGGCAGCTGTTCTTCGCCCCGGAGCTCGAGACCACGGACTCCGGCACGCCCGTACAAGTCGAGATCCCGCCGGGATCGGGTACTGGCGAGATCGCTCGGATCCTTGCCAAGGCTGGCGTCATCGAGAACTCGGCGATGTTCCGACTGCGCGCCCGTTTGGACGATGTGGACGGGAAGCTGCGCTCGGGGGTGTACGACTTTGGAACGGGGATGGGATACGACGCTGTCGTGGACAGACTGCTCGTCGGACCGCCGGTCAGGTACGTGACCGTCACCATCCCCGAGGGACTGCGGGTGGACCAGATCGCGGAACGCATCGCGGAGAAGACAGGAATCCCCGCGGAGGAGATCATCACCCTCGCCGCGCAGGCGTCCGCCTTCGCGCCCGAACGTCCGTACCTGGCGGAGGCGTTCAACGACTCGCTCGAGGGCTACCTGTTCCCGAAGACCTACCGCGTCGTGGAAGGGTCGACCGCCACCGACGTCATCGGACTCATGCTCGACCAGTTCGAGGCGGAGCTCGCGAGCGTCGATCTGTCATATCCGGAATCTCAGATCG
>JAJZRZ010000157.1 GCA_021850085.1 Actinomycetes bacterium
GCCTGCCTCGAGTCCCCGCGCGATCTCCGTCCACTCCGCGCCGTTCCGCGCCACGTCGACGCGCCGTGGCTCGAAAGAGGACTCGGAGCGCGCCACGAAGACGACGTGCTCGCCCCCGAGCCGCTGTACCGCATCGGAGGGCACGTAGAGGCCACGGCGCTTCTCCCCGTACGTCCCCTCGATCGTGACGCTCGCGAACATGCCCGGCCTGAGCACGCCTCGCGGGTTATCGAGCGCGACTCGCACCTTCACGGTTCGCGACTTCGGGTCCACGATCGCGCCGACGTTCTCGACGAGGCCCGAGAAGTCATCCCCGGGTGCTCCCTTGAGGCGCACCGAGGCCTTCTGCCCCGGGCGGACCTGCGGCAGGTCCTGCTCGTACACGTCGACCTGCAGCCACACTCGCCGCAGGTCCATCACCACGAACAGCACGTCCTGCGGCTCCACGAGTTGCCCCAACGTCCCCGCCGCGTCGACCACGAGCCCTTCGATGGGCGTGGTGATCGCCATCGTCGAGCCCAGGTGCCGATCGGCCTTCATGCCGGGCAGCTCCGCGTCCGTGACGCCGAGGGCGTGGAGACGGTTCTCCGCCGCCTCCTTGTCGGCACCAGCCTTGATCGCCTGCGCCTGCGCCTCGCGCCATTCGCGCTCCGCGCTGATGTTCTTCTCGAACAGGGTCTTCTCCCGCTCGGCGGTCTCGCGGGCGACGTTGGCAGCCGCGAGCGCTGAGACGTAGTCGGCCCGCGCGCGCCCGAGCTCCGGCGAGTCCACGATCGCGAGTTTCTGTCCGGCCCGGACGCGGTCACCCACCTTCGCCTGGAGCGCCATGATGCGGCCGGAGATGCGCGATCCGATGCGCGCCTGGCGGTCCGCGGCCGGCTCTATCGTCGCAGTGGCCTGGATGGGCGCGCCCTCCGCGCGCTCCTCGACGGCGGCGGTGGCGATCCCGGCGATCCGCGTCTGCTCGGGTGTGAGCACGAGCGAGTGCCCGCCATCCTGGTCGGAACCGCCGGATTTCCCCGACTGCGCCTCCCGCCCCGGCGCATCAGCGGGTGGGGCGCCCTCCTTCGCGCGGCAGCTCGCCAGGACCACGGCGAGCAGAAGAGTGGACGGAAGACTCCTGCGTGCAATACCGGCCATGCGTGACTCCGATTCGTGCGGCGTATTCGTGCTCTCGGGCGCGCTCCGTAATGCGGTCCCGGAGGCGCGTCAGAGCGGGCCAAGAGAACGGCGCGCCCGACTCTGGGCGTGCCGTACAGGCGTGCTCTCGTGTGGAGGGAGGGCTACCTTACGGCGCAGCGCGCGCCGTAGGACCGACGGGTCAGGCGATCGGAGGGGGGAGGGGAGGGGGATCTGCGTTACGGGTCGCCGCCAGGTCGCTATCGGGGGCGATCGAGCCTCCACGCGCGGCGTCGATCGCAGTCACGAGGACGTTTCCGACGGCGGGCGCGGAACTCATCTGCACGTGACATGAGCACACGTGAAAGAAGACGGAGCAGCCCCGCTCCGTCCGCGATGTCTCTCGCTCTGGCCGTTCAGCCTGCCACGCTCTGCCTCTATCGACCGGCGCAGGGACGTCCGCCGCCGACGCGCCGGGGATCGGCAGCACCGCGAGCGCGAGGATGAGGGCGAGGAGGCTTCTCACGTGAGTTGCGTCTTATTTCATCGAGGACCTGCCACTGTCAAGGGATTCAATCGAACCCGCAACTGTACCGGAGAGGAACACCTTCTCGCCTCCGTAATTCCCGTCCGAGCGTTGCTTTCCCGCCAACAGCGAGGTTCACGGCGGAAAAGGGCGACCCCCGTGGGGTCGGTCGATCACGAGCGCCCGCGCCAGGCTCGGAGTTGCAACCGTGCTTGCCGTTGCCAGGACGCCCAAGAAGGACAGGGACGCAGGGTTGAAGGTTGGGACGCCACGTCCGTGCACTCGACCGGATGCTCCTCCGGGTGCGATTGGCTGGCGCCGCGCGGCTCGCGGTGTCGCTCTCGGGTGGGCCACGCGTGCTCGCCTTGAACGCGCCGGTGGAGGAGCACCGCTGTTCTTGCGGGGCCCAGCGCGGCGAGCACCACGAGTGCGAGTGCGCGATCTGCCGGAAGGCGGCGCTGACCGCCCAGGCGGAGGACGAGAAGGCTCCCCCCTGTCACCGTGCCGCCGCGCGCAAGGCGCTCTCGGAGCGTACACGCCAGGGATCGGCCAGCGTCCCGTGCTTCGAGGGGACCTGTGGTGGATCGGGCCAGCCGAAGATGACGCCGCCGGCGGGTTATTTCGATCGAACAGCACGGCAAGGTAGGACCCCCAGCGCAGGGCCAACGCTGCGGCGGCCACACCCCTCCCGCCCGGCCATCGCGCCGGGAGACCGCTTGGGCGGATCCGGCTTTGCACGGAGGTAGGCGAGTAGTTGGTGAAAGAGCGTAGGCTCCGGTGGGCGAATGAGTCGCTCGCGGCCCTTCGGTCCAGAGACCTCCTCGAAGGTTCCTGCGTCGAGCACGAACTCGTGATTGACACGTACCTGTAGTCGTTGGTTCGTTTGCATAGGAGACGCACGCGCCGCTACATGAGCTCGCGGCCCGCCCTGCGGTTCACAAGCTCGCGGAGCTTCGCATGCTCGGCCCGCGCTGGCTTCCAGCGACTCAAGTGCTCGAGTCGACGCTGCGCGAATCTGTGCTCGGCGCCCACGACGCCTGGGCGCTGGGGTGACAGCCCGCAGCCTTCCGAAGGCTGCTTCGGATGTGACGGCCATGATCTCGCGCAGGTGCTCGCGATCGAGCTTGCCGTCCACGAGGGCGCGGTACTGGAAGGAGCCAACGCGCAACACCTCCACCGCGCGGCGGTGGTCTAGGCTCACGATCACCTCCGCGAAGCGCACGACTCCGTCCGCGTCGGCCGGTAGTCGGCCGGTGCCGTAGAAGGTCGATGACACAGGTTGGGCCGAGTGCCTTGTCCAACACGGCATCCGCGCCGGCGGCATCCAGCCGTGACCTTCGATCATCCGTCAGGTGTGCCGACACCGCGACGATCGCGCGGTCATGGGGAGTCTTGCTCGCGCAGAGTTCCCCGCCGTGCGGCGTTGCGTGTTGACCCACGTCACGCGATCGCGACGACGCTGAATGGCCAACTCGTGTCCGGCATGGATGCTATAACGCATCCAGTTGACATCCATCAGGGTGCATGGTGCTCTCCCGCTGTGGGTGGTCAACCGGCATCGTCGTCTTCGAGAGGGGATCCGCGCTGGGCGCAGTCGGTGCGAACGGCCCGGCGCCCGACGAGGGGGATCGTCAGCTCCGGCGCTGAAGTGGGGGAAGTGATGGTCCTTCTTCAAATCATGTTCGGCGCGTTCGGGGTGCTCGCCCGACTGCCACGGCGCCTGTTGCTGGGCCTCGTTCTGTTCGTTCTCGGCCTCGTCCTCCTCGAGCTCGTGCACCCGTCGCCGCGTTCCGTGCAGCAGCATGCGCCGGCGGCCCGCCAGAGAACTCCGCCGCCTCCGGGTACGCGCGAGTCGCGCAATGGACGTGTGACCTTGCCGGCGCGCAGCTCGGCAGAGCCGACATCGCCGGGCGTGACGAAGGGCGGGAGGTAGCCGGATGGTCAACAAGGTCATCCTCGTCGGGAATCTCGGCCGTGACCCTGAGCTACGGCAGGCCGGCGGACAGACGGTCGCGCTCCTCCGCCTCGCTACCTCCCGCAGCTGGATCGACAAGCGGAGCGGCCAGCGGAAGGAGGAGCGCGAGTGGCACGACGTCGAGGTGTGGGGGCGGCACGGCGAGCTCTGCGGGCAGTACCTCGTCAAGGGCCGCCAGGTCTTCGTCGCGGGGCGCCTCAAGGCGGACCGCTGGAAGGACAAGCAGACGGGGCAAGACCGCCACCGTGTGAAGATCGTCGCGGAGCTCGTCCAGTTCCTTGGTGGCGGAGAGCATCACGCCCCCTACGGTGCGCGGTCGTCGCCGGCGCGCCCCGAAGTCGCGCCGCCGATTTCATCCG
>JAJZRZ010000158.1 GCA_021850085.1 Actinomycetes bacterium
GAGCAGGTTGGCGCTCGAGCCGGAGTTCACCAGCAGCGCGTGCCTGACGCCGAGGTAGGAAGCCAACCCCGCCTCGAAACGCTGAGAGTACCGCCCGTACGTCAGCCAGAATTCCAGCGATGAGTCCACCAGGTTCACGAGTTCGCTCTCGTCGAAGACGCGGCCCCCGTAGGCGACGCGCGACTCCCCCGGCACGAACTGCTTCTCGCCGCCGAACGCCGCGGCATGGTACTCGCGGGTCAGGTCGAGGATCTGCCGCTTGAGCCGCTCGGCTCGCTCGCGCTCTTCCACACGCTCTCCCTTTACGTCGTCCACGGAACCGCCGCATCCTGCGCAGCGGCCCGATATGCATCCAGGTCCTCGGCTACGAGCTCGTCCGGCCGATGCCGCTCGCCGTAACGGCGATACCACCTGGCGGTGCGCCTGACCGTTTCGCCGAGGTCCCACACGGGCCTCCATCCGAGTGTCCGCCCGGCCTTATCGATGTCGAGCCTCAGCACGCCGGCTTCGTGCGGCTGACCGTCAGAGAGCGGTGCCTCCCACGTGCCGCCGCCCCACTCCCGCACGAACAGCTCCACGACCTCGGCCACCTTCGCATCCGAAGACGCCCCGGGACCGAAGTTGAACGCCCCGGCAAGCTCGGGGTTCACCAACAGCGATGCGGCGAGATGGAGGTATCCCGACAGCGGATCGAGCACGTGCTGCCACGGCCGTACGGAGGCGGGATTGCGCACGAGCACCGGCTTGCCCGCGGACAGCGCACGGGCGCAGTCGGGCACGAGCCGGTCGCTCGCCCAGTCGCCGCCGCCGATCACGTTACCGGCACGCGCCGAGGCGACCACGGCCCCCGACTCTCCCGACAGGAAGGAGCGCCTGTAAGAGCTGGTGACCACCTCAGACGCCGCCTTGCTGGCACTGTACGGGTCCCATCCCCCTAGGGCATCGTCCTCGGCGAACGGGACGCCAGTCTCCTGATTCTCGTACACCTTGTCCGTCGTCACGTTGACCACCACTCGGGTGTCGTCACAGCGACGGACCGCTTCGAGAACGTTCACCGTGCCCATCACGTTCGTCTCGAACGTGTAGCGGGGCTCCGCGTAGCTTCGGCGCACGAGCGGCTGCGCCGCGAGATGCAGCACCACTTCGGGCCGCACCTCGGACACGACATCCTCGACGGCGCGCGCATCCCGCACGTCGCCGATCCGGCTGTCGAGCGCGTCCGTAAGACGCAGGTCCTCGAACAGCGAAGGCGTGGTGTCGGGCTCGAGGGCGTACCCGGTCACCTCGGCCCCGAGATCCAGCAGCCATCGCGACAGCCATGATCCTTTGAAGCCGGTGTGGCCGGTCAGCAGGACCCGCCTGCCCGCAAAGGCCCCGCCGAACCCGGACATGCTCACCAGACCTTCCAGGGCGCGTTGCCGGAGTCCCACAACGCCTCGAGATGACGCTTGTCCCGCAACGTGTCCATGGGCTGCCAGAATCCGGTGTGCTGGTAGGCCGCCAGTTGCCCGTCGTGCGCCAGCGATTGCAGCGGCTCCTGTTCGAAGATGGCTGCGTCTCCGGCGATTCGATCGAGCACGGAGGATTCGAGCACCATGAACCCGCCGTTGATCCAGTCGCCGTCGCCGAGAGGCTTCTCCCGGAACGACACCACCTGGTCGCCCTCGACATTCAGAGCGCCGAACCGCCCGAGCGGCTGTACGGCAGTCAGCGTTGCCTGCTTGCCCGCTGACTCGTGGAGCTCCACGAGCGCGGCTACGTCCACATCGGCCACACCATCACCGTAGGTGAGCATGAAGCGCTCGCCGCCGATGTACTCGGCCACGCGCTTGATCCGGCCCCCGGTCATCGTGTCCGCACCCGTGTCCACCAGCGTGACCTTCCAGGGCTCGTTCACGTTCTGGTGCACGCACATCTCGTTCGAGCGCATGTCGAAGGTGACGTCGCAGTTGTGCAGGAAGTAGTTCGAGAAGTACTCCTTGATCATGTAACCCTTGTAGCCCAGGCAGATGACGAAGTCGTTGAAGCCGTAGTGGCTGTACGTCTTCATGATGTGCCACAGAATCGGCTTTTCGCCTATCTCGGCCATCGGCTTCGGGCGTACCGTCGTCTCCTCGGACAGCCTCGTGCCGAGGCCACCAGCCAGAATCACGACTTTCACGGGATCGTCCTCCGTCGGGTTGTCAGCTTCCTGTAACCAGTATACGGCCTGCGGCCAGCAACTCGTCGACGATGCCGGCGCTCGACGCCTCGGCATACACGCGCACGAGCGGCTCCGTGCCGGAAGAGCGCAGCAGCAGCCACGCGTCATCGGGCAGCAGGAACTTGATGCCGTCGATGCGTACGATGTCGTGCACGGCCAACCCGGCAATCGCCTGCGGCGCGAGCGTGGAAATCGCGGCCACGAAGCGGTCGCGCACGGCTGGCTCGAGCTTGAGGTCGATACGCCCGTACTCCATGGGACCTGTGAGCGCCAGCAGGTCGTCCACGAGCTCGCCCAGACCCTGCTTCCGCTGGCCCATCATCTCGACGAGCATGAGCGACATGAGCAGTCCGTCGCGCTCGCGCACGTGGCCGGGGATGCCGATGCCGCCGCTCTCTTCACCGCCGAGCAGCACGTCGCCCTTGACCATCTCGCCGTAGATCCACTTGAAGCCGATGGGGGTGGTGGTGACTTCCAGACCGAGGCAGGAGCCGAGACGGTCCACGAGCACGCTCGTGGAGAGCGTCTTCACGATGCGACCGCTCATGCCCTTGTCCTCGACAAGGTGCCGCGCCACGAGCGCGATGATGCGATGCGGGTTCACGAAGGCGCCGTGCCGGTCGGCCGCGCCGAGACGGTCGGCATCGCCGTCGGTGATGAAGGCGGCATCGAGCCCCTCGCGCTTCACGAGCGCGCGCACCTCATCGACGTGCGGAGGAATCGGCTCGGGGTGCAACCCGCCGAAGCCGGGATTGCGCATGCCATGGAGTTCGGTCACCTCAACGCCGAGCGAGCGCAGTGTCTCGGCAAGGTAGGTCTGCCCGGCGCCGAAAAGCGGATCCACCGCTACCCGAAGGCCCGCCGAGCGGATCACGTCCTCGTCCACCATGCCGCGCAGCGCGGCGAGGTACGGGCCCACGAGGTCGACGGTCTCGATCCTCTCCGTCGCCCCCCCCTCCACCGCCGGTGGCTCGTCTGCGAGGACCGCCTCCACCTGATTGGTGAACTCGACCGGGCTCGCGCCACCATCGGCCATACGCAGCTTGAAGCCGAGGTACGGTGCCGGATTGTGGCTTGCGGTCAGCATGACGCCGCCGATCGCCTCGTCATCATGCGCGATCGACCAACATAGCGCGGGCGTGGGCAGATAGCGGTCGGTGAGCTTCACGCGCAACCCGGTGGACGCAAGCACCTCGGCCGCCGCACGGGCGAAGCTCTCGGCCTCGAAGCGCGTGTCGTGGCCCACGATGACCAGCCCCCCGGGATGCTCGGCGGAGAACACACGGCCGGCTGCCTCGGCCACGCGCCGGAGGTTGGCGTAGGTGAAGTCGTCGCCGATGACGGCGCGCCAGCCATCGGTACCGAAGCGGATTTCGGTGCGTGCAGCGGACATCCGGGTCACTCCCCCGTGTCGATGATGGACGTGAGTGGGCGGCGCCATCCCCGATCAAAGCGCCTGTTACATTCTGCCCTAAGAGCCGTGGTTGCGGAACTCAGGCCACGAGCGCGGAACCGGACTACGGGTCGGCAACCGTGGGCACGGATAACCGCACCGGCTCGGCTATACTGTGCTGGCCTGTTCCCTGCGACCCTTGGCGGACTCGTGTTCAAGAAGATCTCGGACTTCCTCGCTGAGTACCTGCGGATCAACGCGATCAAGCGCATGCTCACGATCGTCGATGTTCGCGTGTCGGAGATCGCCGGCCTCATCGGCTTCGCCGTTCTGTTCGCCG
>JAJZRZ010000159.1 GCA_021850085.1 Actinomycetes bacterium
GTTGGACTGCACCGGATTGCTGGTCTCGCCGACTGCGAGCTCTACAGCAGCGGCCGCGAACTCCTGGACGTACGCGCTCACGGCCGACCAGCCGAGGCTGCCGCCTTGGGCCGCGCTGCCCGGGTCGGTCGAATTGGCGGCGGCGAGCTCGGCGAAGTCGCCGCCCGCAGCTATCTGCGACTTGAGGTCGTTGGCTGCAACCTCGTCCGCCACCAGTATGTGCTCGAGCAAGGCGTAGTCCTCCGGAAGCGTGCCGCTGCTCGCCCCGGCCGCGGCCTCGGCCATCAGGAATTCGCGCGCGATCTGATCACGCACGCTGTCGCGCAGGTCCTGCATCGTGAGACCCGCCGCCGTGACCTGCTCCTCGAACGTGGCCTCGTCCGTCTCCCCGCGCAGCTCTATGATGCGCTCCTCGATGGCCTCGTCGGAAAGGTCCGCGCCGAGCTCTTCGGCCTGCTGGGTGATGAGGACCGACTCGACCATCATGTCGAGCAGCTGCTGCTTGTACTGAGCGGCCTGGTCCTCGGGGATCTGGCCGCCCATCTGCGTGACGACCTGCTGGTAGATGCGGTCGAACTCGGCGCGAGTGATGTCCTCGCCGTTCACGCGGGCGACGGCGTCGACCCTCTCGCACCCGGCGACGGCCAGCGACATGGCGATAAGAAGGATGAGAGCGGCTATGCCGCGAAACATGCGCACAACGACAACCTTTCCCTAGTGGCTTTCCCGGCCCTCGACCGGGCCACGGACTGCCGAGATTATAGCACCCAGGCCTCGCAGCGCCGTGCTGCCGGGAGGCTCGTGTGGGGCCTGCACGAAATGTATGGAACGGGTGCGTGCGACGTACACCGCACCATCGGCCGCAAGGCGCCCGTGCGCCTCGGCACTCAGGCTCACGGGCGAAAGCGTGAGGCGGTGCCGAGCGAGCGTTACCGTGCTGATACCGGTGTCAGCAGCAAGCACCTTCACGCGCGCGACCGCGAGCAAGTCGCGTGCCGCGGCGGGCGGTGCGCCGAAGCGCGCTTCGAGGTCCGCCGCGATACCCTCGAGCGCCTCGGGGCTCGAGGCGGCTGCGATGCGGCGGTAGAGCAGCACGCGCTCGTCCACCTCGGGCACATACTCCTCGGGCAGATAGGCGTTGACGGGCAGGTCCACGCGCACGTCGGGGTGGGACGGCACTGGCTCGCCGCGAACCTCGGAGACCGCCTCGCGCAGCATCTGTGCGTACAGGTCAAAGCCGACCGCGCTCACATTGCCGCTCTGCACGGCGCCGAGGAGCGATCCTGCGCCGCGTATCTCAAGGTCCCGCATGGCGACTTTGATGCCGCTGCCGAGCTCGGTGTGCTCCTGGATGGCGGTGAGACGCTCGTACGCCTGGTCCGTGAGCGCCTGTCCGCGCGGGAACAGGAAATATGCGTACGCCTTCACGTGACTCCTGCCGACGCGGCCCTTCAGCTGGTAGAGCTGCGCGAGACCGAGCCGGTGGCTGTCGTCGATGATGAGCGTGTTGGTATGGGGGTTGTCGATGCCCGACTCGACGATGGTGGTGGCCACGAGCACGTCCACTTTGCCGGCCGAGAAGCTCTCCATCGCGCGTTCCAGCTGGTGCTCGGACATCTGACCGTGGCCCACCGCGACGCGCGCTTCGGGCACCGCCGCCTTCACCCGTTCCACCACACGCTCGATTCCGCGCACGCGGTTGGATATGTAGTACACCTGGCCGCCGCGCTCGAGCTCGCGGCGAATGGCTCCGCAGACCACGTCCGGGTCGTACTCACCCACGTGGACCGAGACAGGAAAGCGGTCGGCGGGAGGCGTGTCGATGACCGAGAAGTCGCGGACACCGGAAAGCGACATCTGCAGGGTGCGCGGGATGGGCGTGGCGGTGAGCGTGAGGACGTCCACTTGCTCGCGCAGGTTCTTCAGGTGCTCCTTGTGCTCCACGCCGAAACGCTGCTCCTCGTCCACGACCACCAGGCCGAGGTCCTTGGGGATGACGTCTTTGGAGAGCAGCCGGTGGGTGCCGATCAGCACGTCGACGGTCCCGCTGGCGAAGCCTTCGAGCGCCTCGGCCTGTTGGGACCTGGTCCGAAAGCGTGAAAGGACCTCCACGCGCACGGGGTAGATCGCGAATCGTTCGGAGAACGTGGTGAAGTGCTGCTGCGCGAGGATGGTTGTGGGGCACAGCACCATCACCTGCTTACCGCTTTGGGTGGCCTTGAACGCCGCGCGTATGGCCACCTCGGTCTTGCCGTAGCCCACGTCTCCGCAGACCAAGCGGTCCATCGGACGGTCCGACTCCATGTCGGCCTTCACATCGGCGATCGCGGCGGCCTGATCGGGTGTCTCCTCGAAGGGGAACGCCGCCTCCATCTCACGTTGCCACGGGGTGTCGGGCGCATAGGCGAAGCCGGTCACGGCGGCCCGGCGGGCGTACAGGTCCACGAGGTCGAAGGCGAGCTGTTTCGCCGCTTTGCGTGCCTTGGCCGTCGCCTTGGACCAGTCGGCGGTGTTGAGCCGTGTGACCCGCGGGATCGCACCCTCCGGACCGACGTATCGGGTGACACGGTCGAGCTGCTCGACGGGGACGTACAGCTTGTCGCCCTTCGCGTACTCCAGAAGGAGGTAGTCGCGCTCGGCGCCGAGCACCGTCTGGCGCACGAGCTCACGGAAGAGTGCGATTCCATGCACCTCGTGCACGACATGGTCTCCGGGCGCGAAGGCGAAGGTGAGCTTCGTGGGGTCGGCCGCCTGCCGGCGCCTCTCGGCGGCCCGCGGGAAGACATCGTCGATCGATACCACGGCCAGTCGGGCGCCGGGGAGCACATAGCCGGCGGGCACGTCGGCGACCGCGACCGACACAAGCCCGTGAGGAAGCTCGGTGACGCCCGGTTCGAGCATGCTCACCGACATGCCCGCGCCGACAAGCCCCTCGGAAAGCCGCTCGCGTCCCTGCCGGTCCCGCACGGCCACCACGACACGATGGTGCGTCTCGAGCAGCGAGCGGATGCCCGCCGCGAACGCCTCCTCACGGCCGCTCACCTCAGGTCGCCGGGCGATGATCTCGCCGTCTGTGGCGCCGCCTGAGCGCAGCAGCGAGAGGAACGTGAGCCGCTGCCTGCCGCCGAGGTCGATCTCGGCAGGCTTGAAGAAGAGCCCGTCGAGACTGCGGGCCACGGCATCCGCACGCCCCTCCGATTCGCCACGCGCACGCAGGAGGTCGTCGAAGAGCGAGCGGGGCTCGGCCACGACGATGAGCGCTGACGGCGGCACGTAGTCGAGGATCGACGCCTTCGCCTTGTAGAAGTGCGGCAGGTACTGCTCTATACCGTTGAAGGTCACCCCCTGCTCGATGAGCTCGAGGTCGCGCCTGAGATCGTCGTTGGTGCGTGCAGCCTCGCCGAGGATCCGGCGGACGTTGGCCGCCGCCCGGGTACCGGGCGCCACCTCTCGGCACGGATATATCTCCGCCGAACCCGCATCGGCGATCCCCTGCTGCGTGGACGGTACGTACCGCCGCAGGCTCTCGATCTCGTCGCCGAAGAGCTCGGCACGCACGGGATAAGGCGCGTCAGAGCCGAAGATGTCGAGGGTGCCGCCGCGCATCGCGAACTGTCCGCGCTGCTCGGCGGTGTCGACTCGCTCGTACCCCATCCTCACGAGGCGCTGCGCGGTCTCGACGAGATCGAGGGTGCCCCCCGTCTCCAGCAGCAGCGGCTCGAAGACGTGGGATCCTTGCGGATGCAGCACCCGCAACAGCGACCGGCTGCTCGCGACCACCACGACAGGTCGCGCCTCGTCCAGCGAATGAAGCGCGCATGCCCGCGCCCCGACGACTTCCAGGTCGGGCGCACCGCGCTCCCAGGGCATGTCGGAGCGTTCCGCGAAGAGCAGCACGCGCTCGTGCTCAACGTACGTGCCGAG
>JAJZRZ010000160.1 GCA_021850085.1 Actinomycetes bacterium
GGCACTATGCGCTCCTCGGCCACCTCGGGGCGATTGGCGCGCATCCACGCGAGCATCTCGTCCGCGGTGTCGGCCGCGTAGATGACCGCCTCGGGAGCGCACTGCGCGAACGCCTGCGCGAACAGTCCCGTTCCCGCTCCGATCTCCACGAGCGTGACCTCTCCCGCGGGAGCGCCGAGCACCTCCCAGAGAAGGTCTGGAGGCAACTGCTCGAAACGGGCAGCATCGTTGAGACGCTCGAGCTTTGCCATGTCGAACTTGAGATGTGGCATCCGCACCTCCTTGCGGCCAGATTCTCGCACACTCAGGCGCCGCGCGACGAGCCATTTGCTACCATGCGTCCATGAGACCCGTGTCTTACACCGATACCCGCGGCCTCGACCCGTCCCGCCCCTCCTTCAGCGGCGTGGTCGTACGCGGCATCGCTCCCGGCGGCGGTCTGTACGTGCCCGAACATCTGCCGAGCTTCACGCTTCGGGAGGTCGTCGCGTTCTCCGGCATGCCGTACTGGCAGCGTGCCGCCGTGGTGTTCGAGCGCTTCGGCGTGGACTTCGGCCGCGAGCACGTCGACGCTCTCATGCGGACCGCATACGGCCCTCAATGGAGCGACGAGCGCGTCGCTCCGGTCGTCGAGGTCGTGGCCGGGATGCACGTGCTCGAGCTGTGGCACGGACCGACAAGCGCCTTCAAGGACATGGCGCTGCAGTGTATGCCGCTGTTCTTCTCTGCCGCCGTGGACAAGCTGCAGGCCGAAGGCGATGCCACCGGCGACCACCTTGTGCTCGTGGCTACTTCAGGCGACACCGGTAAAGCAGCGCTTGAAGGTTTCGCCGACCGGGAACACACGAGCATCGTCGTGTTCTATCCCGATGGCGGCGTGAGCGACATCCAGCGGCTGCAGATGGCCACCCAGCGCGGCGAGAACGTGGGCGTCTTCGGCGTACGCGGCAATTTCGACGACTGTCAGGCCGCCGTGAAGGCCGCCTTCAACGACGATGAGTTCGCGCGAGAGCTGCAAGAGAAGCATGGCCTCCGGCTCACGTCCGCGAACTCGATCAACTGGGGACGCCTGCTGCCGCAGATCGCCTACTACGTGAGCGCGTATGCCGATATGGTGGGCACCGGTGCTGTGAAGCCCGGCGACCGTATGGATGTGTGCGTGCCCACGGGCAACTTCGGCAACATCCTCGGCGCGTACTACGCGCGCCTGGCCGGCGTGCCCATCGGCCGCCTCTTGTGCGCGAGCAACGAGAACAACGTGCTCGCCGACTTCATCGCCACAGGAACGTACGACATCTCGGGGCGCGCGTTCGTCACCACGCCGAGCCCGAGCATGGACATCCTCATCTCAAGCAACCTCGAGCGGCTGCTATACCACTTGGCGGGTGCTGAGGCGGTACGCGGCTGGATGGCCGAACTCGCCGAGAAACGCACCTTCACCGTGGATCGCGATACTTTCGCCGCCGTGCGCGCGCGATTCCTCGGCGACTGGGTGAGCAACGAGGAGAGCCTCGCCACCATCAAGCGGGTCTACGACGAGAGCGGTTACCTCATGGACCCACACACGGCGGTCGCCTGGGAGGTCGCCGAGCGCCTGCGCGGGGACTGCCCCGTGCTCGTGGTCTCCACCGCTCACTGGGCGAAGTTCGGCGCCGACGTCCACCGTGCGCTCACACAGACCGCGTATGACGCGCGGCTGTCCGAAGATGCCGCTCGCCTCACCGGATTCGAGCTGCTTGCCGAGGTGCGGCGCCTAGCGCCCGGCAAGCGCGTGCCCGAGCCTCTCGCTGAGCTCACAAGCTTGCCAGAGCGGTTCGGAGAAGTGGTCGACGCTGGACGCGACGGCATCGAGGACGCGGTCAGGACCTGGCTCTCCCGCTCGTGACGGCCGCCCGCTACAGCAGCGGCAGGTACTCCTCGATCTCGTACGGCGTGACGCGCGTGTGGTAGCTCATCCACTCGGCTCGCTTGTTGCGCAGGATCCACTCGAAGACTTGGTCGCCGAGCGCTTCGCGCACGAGATCGCTGCTCTCCATCGCAAGGATCGCCTCGTCCAGGTCGCCCGGCAGCGTGCCGATGCCGCTCGCGGTGCGCTCGGCCGCGGTCATCTCGTAGACGTCGTCCTCTACGTCGGCAGGAAGCTCTAGACCTCGCTTGATGCCGTCAAGACCGGCGGCGAGCATCACCGAGAACGCGAGGTACGGGTTGCACGCCGGGTCGGGCGAGCGAAGCTCGATCCTGGTCGCATTCTCCTTGCCCGGCTTGTACATCGGCACGCGCACGAGCGCCGAGCGGTTGCGATGCGCCCAGCACACATAGACCGGCGCCTCGTAGCCTGAGACAAGCCGCTTGTACGAGTTCACCCACTGGTTGGTGACGAGGCATATCTCCCTCGCGTGCGCGAGGATGCCGGCGATGTACGACTTCGCCGTGGCCGAGAGGTGGTACGGGTCGTTGGCATCGTAGAAGGCGTTACGGCCGTCTTTGAACAGCGACTGGTGGACGTGCATACCGCTGCCGGCCTCACCGAACATAGGCTTGGGCATGAACGACGCGTACACGCCATTGGCCTGCGCGACCTCCTTGACCACCACGCGATAGGTCATCACGCTGTCGGCCATCTGCAGCGCCTCGGCGTACCTGAGGTCGATCTCATGCTGGCTCGGGCCCACCTCATGGTGGCTGTACTCCACCTGGATGCCAAAGCGCTTGAGCGCACGCACGGTGTCCTTGCGCAGGTCCACCGCGAGGTCGCGCGTGGTCTGGTCGAAGTAGGTGCCCTTGTCGAGTACCTCGGTACCTTGATCGTCCTTGAAGTAGTAGTACTCGAGCTCGGGTCCGACGTAGAACGTGTAGCCGAGTTCGGCGGCCTGCTCGAGGTTGCGCTTGAGCACGAAACGCGGATCGGCCTCGTACGGCGTGCCGTCGGGACGGACGATGTCGCAGAACATCGTCGCGACGGCCTGACCGCTCTGACGCCACGGAAGGATTTTCAGGGTCGTGGGGTCCGGGTAGGCGACCATGTCGGATTCCTGGATGCGCGCAAAACCCTGGATCGAGCTGCCGTCGAAGCCCATGCCTTCGGTCACCGCGAGCTCAAGCTCGGCCACGTCGATGGTGAAGCTCTTGAGGAAGCCGAGCACGTCGGTGAACCACAGGTGGATGAACTCGATCTTCTGGTCCCTGATCGCCTTGATCGTGTCCGCCCTGAGCTGCTCCGGCATGTACCTCTCCTCATCACGACAACGGATGGTGCAGTGTGTTTCCATTGCTGTTTCACGCGCTACAATAGCCGAAATCAACCGGCCGTGCGGCCTTGAGTCCCCGAGGGGGAGCCGACACCATGACACTCCGACGCCCGAACGCGAACGAAGCGACGCTTACCACGAACCGTTCTCGCGACGTCTCGCCCGCTTCCGGCATCTGCACCCGCTGTCTTGACGGTTGCCGCGGCAACTGCGAGGTCTTCAAGGCCTCCTTCCGCGGGCGCGAGGTGATCTACCCGAGCGGCTTCGGAGAGATGACGGCTGGTGCCGACAAGGACTACCCGATCGACTACTCGCACCTCAACATCATGGGCTACGCCCTCGGCGCCTCCGGTCTGCCCGGCGGAGTTGAAGGCGATCCGGACAACACGCTGTTCCCGAACGCGAACACCGAGACAGCGTTCGGCTATCAGAACACGGTGAAGATGAAGGTGCCTGTCTTCACTGGCGCGCTCGGCTCCACCGAGATCGCACGGAAGCACTGGGAGCACTTCGCTGTGGGCGCGGCCATCTCGGGCATCTCGCTGGTGTGCGGCGAGAACGTCTGCGGCATCGACCCGCTGCTCGAGCTCGATGCCAACGGCAAGGTCGCCAAGGCGCC
>JAJZRZ010000161.1 GCA_021850085.1 Actinomycetes bacterium
CGCGGTGGGGTGGAACTGCACGAACTCCATGTCCGCGATCTCGGCGCCGGCCCGCCACGCAGCCGCCACGCCGTCGCCGGTGGCAACCAGCGGGTTGGTCGTCACGCGGTAGACCTGTCCCGAACCGCCCGTGGCGAGCACGACCGCATCGGCGTGCAGGCCGATGAGCGCGCCCGAGGCGCTGTCCATCACGACTGCCCCCACGCAGCGCTCCGAGCTGGTGAGCAGGTCCACCAGGAAAGCATCCTCCACGAGCCGGATGCCGCGCGTCCGGCGCACCACGGCCGACAGCGTATTTTGCACCTCGGCACCAGTGGCGTCCCCGGAGTGGAGCACGCGTGGCAAGCTGTGTCCCCCTTCGCGCGCGAGCGCGACCTCTCCGCTCTCGGCCCGGTCGAATCGCACGCCGAGCGTCTCGAGCTCGGCGAGCGCATCGGCGGCCTCGCTCACCACCGAACGGACCACGTCCGGGCTGCAAAGCCCCTGTCCTACGACGAGCGTGTCGGCGAGGTGGAGCTCGACCGAATCGGCTTCGCCGACCGCACCCGCAATACCGCCCTGCGCGTACCAGGTGTTGGCGTCTCTTACCTCGGACTTCGTCACGAGCGTGACGCTTCCTAGACGCGACGCGTGCAGCGCGGCTGTCAGACCGGCGATTCCCGACCCGATGACGAGCACCTCGCATCGCTCGGTCGGAAGGCGGTCGGTGTCGAACGAGATGGCGTACCGCTGGTCGAGCGCGGGCGGGACTGCCGGAAGCGCGGAGCCGAGGGCCCCTGCCGAGGACTGTCCGAGCACGGCTTCTCTTCCCACGGCGCCGGCTACCCGATGGCCGTCATGCGCTCGAGGGAGCCGCGGGCCGCCGCCGCGATGTACGGAGACACCACCACCTCGTTGGACAGGTCGCGCAGCACGTCGCGCACGTGGTCGAGGCGCGTCATCTTCATGTTCGGGCACATCATCGGCGGCGAGACGTTGTGGAAGCGCTTGCCGGGGGCAGCCTTCCGCAAGCCGGTGAGCAGGCCGCTCTCGGTCACGACGATGTACTCCTCGGCGTCATCGGCGGCGGCGAAGCGCAGCATCTGGCTCGTGGACAGCACGGCATCGGCGGCCGCGCTCACCTCTGGGCGGCATTCGGGGTGCGCAAGCACCTTGGCTGCGGGATGCGCGGCGCGCTGCGCCTCGACGGCCTCGAGGGCGACCTGGTCGTGGATGGGGCAGCAGCCGTCCCAGACCACGACCTCCACCTCGGGGAGCTGCGAGGCGATCCAATGCCCGAGGTTGCGGTCAGGCCCGAAGAGCACTTTCCGGGCTCCGAGCGACCGGACCACCTGAATCGCGTTGGCCGAGGTGCAGCACACGTCGGTGAGCGCCTTCACCTCCGCCGAGGAGTTCACGTACATCACGACCGGCAGCCCGGGATGCTCGGCCTTCCACGCGGCGAGCTGCTCGGCTGTGATCATGTCCGCCATCGGGCACCCCGCGTCCGCTCGCGGCAGCAGCACCCGCTTCCCAGGTGCGAGGATCTTCGCGGTCTCGGCCATGAGCCGCACGCCCGCGAGCACGATCAGGCCGGCATCCGAGCCGGCGGCCCGGCGCGCGAGCTCGAGTGAGTCGCCCACCACATCCGCCGCTTCCTGGACCTCGGCACGCTGGTAGTTGTGCGCGAAGATGACGGCGTTGCGTTCGGCGGCGAGCCGCCGGACCTCCGTGATCAGGCTGGACACTACCCCACCTCCAGAGAGAGGTTGTCGATCAGTCTCGTCCGGCCGATGCGCGCCGCGATGAGCGCGCGAGCCGGCTTCGGGCCGAGCTCGCCCGATGGCTCGAGACTCGCGGCGTCGACCACCGCCGCGTAATCGAGCGTCATCACAGGCTCGCTCTCCACCGTGGAGCGCATCGCGTCCTCGAGCACCGCGGCATCCCGTTCTCCGCCGAGTGCGAGCGTCTCGGCGCTGCGCAGCGCGCGGTAGAGCACGGGCGCGGCGGCGCGTTCCTCGGCCGACAGGTGAGCGTTTCGACTCGAGATCGCAAGTCCGTCGCACTCCCGAACGGTCGGCGCGCCCACCACCTTCACCGGAAGGTCCAGGTCGCGAACCATGCGCCTGACCAGCACCAGCTGCTGGTAGTCCTTCTCGCCGAAGAACGCCAGGTCCGGACCGGTGATGGACAACAACTTCGTGACGATGGTGCACACGCCCCGGAAGTGGCCGGAACGGACAGCGCCCTCGAGCACTGTCCCGAGACGGCCCGGCTCGATGGTCACGTCGGCCCCGGGCGCGTACATCACCTCGGGCGACGGCGTGAACGCAAGGTCGACGCCTTCCGCGCCGAGCAGGTCGAGGTCGCGCGCAAGGTCTCGGGGATAGGCGGCGAAGTCCTCGGCCTCCCCGAACTGCGTGGGGTTGACGAACACCGACACAGCGACGTAGTCGGCCCGCTGGCGAGCGGCATGCACGAGCGACAGGTGGCCGTCGTGGAGGGCGCCCATCGTGGGCACGAGCGCGATCCGCTTGTCCTCCCGGCGCGCCTCGGCGATCGCTTGGCGGACCTCCGCCTTCGAGCCGAGCTGCTCCACCTAGACCTCCCCGTCCGTTCGCGGCAGCGCCCGCTCGAGCGTGGCCACGACCTCGGGATCGAGGTGCGCCGACTGAGCCTCGCCGGGAAACGCCCCGGACCGCACGTCGGCGGCGTAGGCGGCGACCGCCGAGGTGATCGCGGTCCCGACCTCGGCATAGCGCTTCGCGTGTCTGGGTGTGAAGTCGCCCAGGCCGAGGATGTCGTGGAAGACCTGCACCTGGCCGTCGCAACCCGCCCCCGCGCCGATGCCGATCGCCGGTATGGAGAGTTCCTCGGAGATCAGCTGCGCGAGCTCGGCGGGGACCAGCTCGAGCACGATGGCGAACGCCCCCGCCGCCTCGAGCGCGAGGCAGTCGTCCACGAGCCGAAGCGCGCTGACGGCGTCGCGACCCTGCATCCTGTAGCCCCCGAAGAGGTTCACCGACTGCGGCGTGAGCCCGACGTGGCCCATCACGGGGATCCCGGCGCCGGTGAGGGCGCCCACCAGCTCGGCCATCTGCGCGCCGCCTTCGATCTTGACCGCATGCGCACCGGCCTCGGCGAGGAACCGCCCGGCGTTACGCAGCGCTTCGGCCACGCTCACCTGATAGCTCATGAACGGCATGTCGGACACCAGCAGCGCCCGGTCGGTGGAACGCGCCACTGCCGCGGTGTGCCGAAGCATGTCCTCCATCGTGACCGGGAGCGTGCTGGCATGCCCGAGTACGGTCATGCCGAGAGAGTCACCCACAAGGATGACGTCGACGCCGGCAGCCTCGACAAGGCGCGCCCCGGGGGCGTCGTATGCGGTGACCATGACGACAGGTTCTCCGGCGGCCTTCATGGCGGCAAGCCCCGTCGTGGTCACCCGGGCGCGGGGCCTTTCCGCCGCAGTTGCGCTCATGGTGCACTCCTTCCCGGCGGTCCCGGCCTTCATCGCAGGTCCAGGCCGCGCTCAAGAGACGAAAGCAGAGTATACACCCCATACGGGCACAGCGAGGAAGCCGGGCGAGGGCCGTTACGCGCCCACGCTGGACGGGGCCGAGCCCGTGTCGGCACGCACCGTCAGGCGCTCGAACCCCGGCAGCGGGCCGAGCCTGCGGATCACCCGCCCCTGGACCGCCGCGTCCACTTCGAACCGCGAGCCGTTCGGAGCCGAGGCTGAAGGCTCGATCTCCAGCAGGGGCACGAGCACGAAGGCCCGCTCGTGCAGTCGCGGGTGCGGGACGGTGAGCTCGGCGGCGTCCCACTCCTCGTCTCCCACCAGCAGCAGATCTATGTCGATC
>JAJZRZ010000005.1:0-3705 GCA_021850085.1 Actinomycetes bacterium
GGCTTTGCGGCGCCGGGCGGAAGGTGCGGGACCGGCGTGGTCACGAATGCGATGCGCGGCCCTCCCGGCACATCGATCACCGACGGCCTGCCGGTCACGGCGACCGTCACGCTGCCGTCGCGACCCACCTCGAGCGTCATCCGGCCGTACGGCGGCTCCCACTCACGCGCCGCGCGCTCGGCCGCTTCGCGCACCCCCGCAAGCACCTGCTCGTCGCAACCGCCTGCGTGCAGGCGCGCGAGATGCCGCTCCAGCAGCGGCACGCGCCCGTCCTGCACGCGGATGGTCTCGCGGAGCGCCTCGGCGAGCATCGGCGTCTAGTGCCGGAAGTGGCGGTAGCCGGTGAAGACCATCGACACGCCAAGGCGGTTGGCCGCCGCGATGACCTCGTCGTCGCGAATCGAGCCGCCGGGCTGGATGAAGGCCGTCACGCCTGCTTCTGCGCACACCTCGAGCGTGTCGGGGAACGGCATGAAGGCGTCCGAGGCGCACACGCTGTCCCGCACCTTGCCGCCAGCCGCCTCAACAGCGATGCGCGCCGAGTTCACGCGGTTCATCTGCCCGGCACCCACCCCGATGGTGGCGAAGTCCTTGGCGAGCACGATAGCGTTGCTCTTCACGCTCTTGACCACACGCCAGGCGAACAGCAGCTGCACCATCTCCTCATCGGTGGGCTTGGCGATCGTGGCCACGCGGAAGCGGGAGAGGTCCTCCTCCACCGCGTCGCTGTGCTGCACGAGCATGCCGCCCTCCACCGCGCGGCTCTCGTAGTGGCCGCCCACGGGGCGGATGCCGCCGGTGGCTAGCACGCGTAGGTTGCGCTTCTCGTCGAGCAGCTCGAGCGCGTCAGGCTCGTAGTCCGGCGCGACCATCACCTCGACGAACTGCTTGTTCTCGTAGATGGCCCTGACCACATCGGCGGTGACCGGGCGGTTGAACGCCATCACGCCGCCGTACGCCGAGACGGGATCGCTCTCATAGGCGCGCAGGTAGGCGCTCACGAGCTCGTCGGCGATCGCCACGCCGCACGGGTTCGTGTGCTTCACGATCACGCAGCACGGCTCGGCGAACTCGCGAACCGCCGTCCAGCATGCGTCTGTGTCGAGGATGTTGTTGTACGAGAGTTCCTTGCCCTGCACCTGGGTGGCGCGCGCGAGCGTGTTCTCGCGGCCGTCGGCGAAGCGGTAGAAGGCGGCGTCCTGGTGCGGATTCTCGCCGTAACGCAGGTCCTGGACCTTCTCGAGGCGGAAGCGTACTTCCTCGGGGAAGGCCTTCTTACCGTGACCGGACAGGTACATCCAGATCGCGCTGTCGTAGGCGCTCGTCTTTCGGAACACCTCGGTAGCCAGGCGCTTGCGCGTGCCGGGCGTGGTGGCGCCGCCGTTCTCGCGCATCTCCTCGAGTACCGCGCCGTACTCGGCAGGCTCGGTAACCACGGCCACCGACTCGAAGTTCTTGGCCGCCGAGCGCAGCATGCTCGGCCCGCCGATGTCGATGTTCTCCACCGCGTCTTCGAGCAAGACCCCCTCGCGCGCCACGGTGGCCTCGAAGGCGTAGAGGTTCACCACGACCATGTCGATCATGCCTATGCCGTGGAGCTGGGCAGCCGCCATGTGCTCGGCCGAATCGCGCCGGGCGAGCAGTCCGCCGTGCACCTTGGGATGCAGCGTCTTCACGCGGCCTTCCATCATCTCGGGGAAGCCGGTGAGGTCGTCGATCGGGCGCACCGGCACCCCGGCCTCTTCGAGCGCCTTCGCGGTGCCGCCGGTGGAGACGATTTCCACGCCGAACTCTTCTGAGAGCGCGCGGCAGAACTCGGCCACACCGGTCTTGTCGGTGACCGAGACGAGCGCCCGCCTGACCTTCACGTCATCCATGATGCCTGCCACCCCTTGCCCCTAGCTGATGTGTACGATGCGGCCGTCAAGGCTGACGCGCCTGTCGGCGATGAGGCGGATCGCCTCGGGAAGCAGCTTGTGTTCGGCGGCATGGATCTTGGCCTCGAGCGAGGAGAGCGTGTCGCTCTCCTCGATGCGCACGGCCTCCTGCACGATGATCGGCCCGCGGTCGAACTCCTCGTCGGCGAAGTGCACCGTGACGCCGGTGAGCTTCACGCCGTACTCGAACGCGTCTTTGATGGCCGAGGAACCCGGGAATGCCGGCAGCAGCGCCGGGTGCAGGTTGATGACCGCGCCCGGGTAGGCCCGCAGGACCTCGGTGCCGAGCAGACGCATGTAGCCCGCCATGACCACAAGCTCGGTGCCGTGCGTTTCCAGCGTCTCGCGCAACGCATGGTTGTACGCGCGGATGTCCGGGAAGGACGCGGGGTCGATGTGCACGGCGGGAATCCCGGCCTTGCGCGCGCGCTCGAGCCCGTACGCTTCGATCTTGTTCGAGACGACCACCGCCACGCGCGCCGGTATGGCCCCGCCCGCGCACGCGTCGATGACCGCCTGGAGGTTCGTGCCGCTTCCCGAGATCAGCATGCCGAGCGCCAAGCGGTCGTCAGGCATACCTGACCACTCCCGTTCCCTCCACGATCTCGCCGATCTCGCTCACCTGTTCGCCGAGCGCGCGCAGCTTGGCTGCCGCTGCGGGAGCCGTGGCCGCATCCAGCACGAGCGCGAAGCCCACGCCCATGTTGAACGTGCTGTACATCGCATCGTCATCGATCCCGGCCGCCTCCTGCACGAGGCCGAAGACCGGCGGCACCTTCCACGCGCTGCGGACCACGCGCGCATCGCACCTCTTCGGCAGCACGCGGTCGAGGTTCTCGGTGATGCCGCCACCGGTGATGTGTGCCATGCCCTTAACAGGATGTGCCACCAGCGTGGCGAGCACGCTTTTCACGTAGATGCGCGTGGGTGTGAGCAGCAACTCGCCGAGAGTCGTGCCGCCCAGGTCCACGCGCGGCAGCCCGAGCTCGTCCTCATGACCCTCCACGAGGACCTTGCGGACCAGCGAGAAGCCATTGGAGTGCAGGCCGCTGGAGGCAAGGCCCAGGACCACGTCGCCGGGAGCGATCGACTCACCGGTGATCATCTTCGGCCGGTCCACCGCGCCCACGCAGAAGCCGGAGAGGTCGTAGTCGCCGGGCTCCATCGTGCCGGGGTGCTCGGCCATCTCGCCGCCGATGAGCGCGCATCCGGCCTGCTCGCAACCGCGAGCGATACCCGCCACGATCTGCTCCATGCGTGCCGAATCGAGCGCGCCCACCGCGACGTAGTCGAGGAAGAAGAGCGGCTCGGCGCCGGAGACAAGGATGTCGTTGGCGCACATCGCCACCAGGTCGATGCCCACGGTGTCGTGCACGTCGAGCAGCTGCGCGAGCTTGAGCTTGGTGCCGACGCCATCGGTTCCGGAGACGAGAACCGGGTCCGCCATTTCCTTGAGCTTGGCCGCCGAGAACAGCCCGCCGAATCCGCCGATGTCGCCGATCACCTCGGGCCGGTACGTCGCGCGCACGTGGGCTCGGATACGCTCGACCGCGCGCGCGCCTTCGGCGGTGTCAACGCCGGCGGAGCGGTAATCGATCGGACCTTGGGAATCTCGCCCCGACATGCGTCTCCCAGGCTTCGCTGGCGGATGTGCCTCGCATTGTACCCCAGCCCTGCGATGCCGGAGGGGCTGAGGGGGCACCGCCGCTCAGACACCCTCATCGAGGAGCAGCACCCCGGGAAACGCGCCGTGGGCTCGCCCGTCCGC
>JAJZRZ010000005.1:3715-20201 GCA_021850085.1 Actinomycetes bacterium
CGCGCTGGCCAGCGTGGCATCGAGCAGCACGGCACATGCTGGAGCCAGCGCGTCATAGAAGGAGCAGCTAAGCGCCTCGCACTGACGCGCGGATTCGGCGACGAGGTCGTCGGTGAGCGGGACGATTGTCACACCCGCACCGTTCATGAGCTCCCACGCCGGCACGATATCGGTCGCGCTGTAGTGGCGGCGCACAACGGAAAGCACTTCGTGCACGAAGTGGGTAGGCACGAACAGCGATAGATCGCCCCGTGCGGCCCTCCGGAGGAGATCGAGCGCCGAAGCACGCCCGGCCTCTGGCTTGAACCACTTCACACCGACCGAGGCGTCAAGGACGAGGCGTTGGGGATCGCTCACTTCTTGCCGTGCCCATGCCCGCGAAGCGGGGCCGAGTCGTCGGTCTCCCTGATCTCTCGCAGAATCTCAAGCGATGGCCGGTCATCGTGGACTGTCCGGCCGTCCGGAAACGTCCGCATCTGTTCGAGCGCCGACAAAGCGCGGACGCGCCTGGCCTCGGCCTGCCGGTCTTCGGCTGTCTTTCCGAGGTAGGTTGCGAGCGATTCCTGCACGAGCTCGCTGCGCGCGACCCCCAACTCGCGCGCCTCGGCATCCAGCCGTTGCAGCAGCTCGTCGGGAAGCGAGATGGTGACCTTCGCGGTCATGAGAACCTCCTGTCATACCCAAACCCATACCGATGGTATGACTGCATCCAGGCAGCGTCAAGGGAAGCGAGCCGTGCCTTCGCCCCGCCGGGGATGTCAGCGCCTGGCGCCGAGCTTACGACAGCGCGCCGACCCCCGCGGAGATCGCGAGGGTGAGCGCCACAGCCATCGCCCCGGCGGCAAGCCAACCCGTGCCGTGGGTCACTCGGCGGCCGACGGAGCCTCCGACGACAGCGGGCGCGGCGTACCCGACCGCAAGCGAGACGAACGCCCACACGGCGAGGTTCGTCCAGCCCGGCCAGACGGGCAGGCCAGCGGCGACGTAGGTGGCCGAGGCATCGAGATAGTCGCGGGCGCGCGCTAGGATGCGAAGTCCGTCGCCCGCGAGCCAGCCCACCGCGATCACGAGCACACCTTGCCAGCGACGGTCGCGGCGGGCTTTCGGATAGCCCCACGCGGCCGCGGCCAGCGCGGCGGTCACGACCGCGAACAGCGGGTTGAACTGGATACCGAGGAGCACGCCGTCCCGCAGTGCTGTGATGACCGAGGCCGCATCCGCCAACACTACGACTCCAGCCTGAGCTTGCCGCGGCGCATGGCCTCGGGCACCTCGATGGGGTACTCGCCGTCGAAACAGGCTCGGCAGAACTCGTCGGCAGGCCTGCCGGTGGATTCCACGAGGTCCTCGAGCGCCAGGTACGCAAGCGAGTCCGCGCCGATGAACTCCCGCACCTCGTCGAGCGAGTGGTTGGCGGCGATGAGCTGGTCTTGCGTGTCAGTGTCGATACCGTAGAAGCACGGCCACACCACCGGCGGAGAGGTCAGGCGCATGTGCACCTCGGCGACGCCAGCCTCCCGCAGCAGCTGTACGAGCTGCTTGGACGTGTTGCCACGCACGATCGAGTCATCCACCACCACAAGGCGCTTGCCCTTGATGATGTGTCGAAGCGGGTTGAGCTTGAGGCGAATGCCCTGCTGCCGCAGCGACTGCGTCGGGGAGATGAACGTACGGCCCACGTACCGGTTCTTGACGAGTCCTTCGCCGAAGGGGATGCCGCTCGCCTGGGCGTAGCCCACCGCCCCGGGGATGCCGGAATCGGGCACGCCGATCACGAGGTCGGCCTCGACCGGCACCGTCGCTGCGAGCGCGGCGCCCTGGCGCCGGCGCGCCTCATACAGGTTGCAGTCCTTGATGATGCTGTCCGGACGCGCGAAGTACACGAATTCGAAGATGCACAGCCCCGGTGTCCCGGCGGGCACCGCCTGCTCGCTCGTGAGCTCGCCGTCTTTCACGCGCACAAGCTCGCCGGGCGCCACCTCACGCACGAACTCGGCACCGACGATGTCGAGCGCGCATGTCTCGGAGGCCACGACCCAGCCGCTGCGTCCGTTGTTTAGCGCGCCGAGCACCAGCGGACGGACGCCGTTGGGATCGCGGAACGCGTACAGGGCCTCCTCGGACATCATCACGACCGAATATGCGCCCCGCATCATACGCATCGCGTCTCGGATCCCTCCACGGATGGAGCCGTGCGCCTGGGTGAAGTGGTCCACCATCCGCACGATGACTTCCGAGTCGGTCGTGGAGCGGAAGCGGGTGCCGACAGCGCCGAGTTCCTCGCGAAGCGAATGGGTGTTCACCAGGTTGCCGTTGTGGGCGAGCGCGATGGTGTTCGGCCCGATGGAGGAGACCATCGGCTGCGCGTTCTCCCACTGCTTGCTGGCGCCGGTGGTGGAGTAGCGCGTGTGTCCCACGGCGAGATGCCCCTGCAGGGACTGCAGGTCGCTCTCGCTGAAGACCTGCGGCACCAGGCCGAGATTCTTCACGACCATCAGCGAGTGCCCGTCGGCCACCGCGATCCCGGCCGACTCCTGCCCACGGTGCTGCAGCGCGTGCAGGCCGAAATACGTCATGCGCGCGACGTCCTCGCCCTCGGCATAGATGCCGAGAACCCCGCAGGCCTCTTCGGGGCGGTCCGGCCGACCGGAAAGGGCCCAGCCGTCATCGATGCGAGTGTCACTCATCAGGGGAAAGGGGATCCTTCGGATCGCGCGGGGAGGGCTGACGCGGCATAGGATAGCACGCCGCACGCGGACGCGGGTTACCGCTCACGCTCCCGGGTCTCGCTTCCGGCGCCACAGGCGCCAGAAGACGTAGGCCATCACAGCCACGGCCGCCGCCACGAGCACGGGCGCCACGATGGCGACCACGGACATCGCGAGCGCCCCGGCGTCCTCAACGACGCTTGCCACCGGAGCGCCGAGCCCGCCGGTGCTCGCGTTCACGGCCGGTCGGGTGGTGGCCTTTGCGACGTGGACGCCACCTGCCAACACCACGCCCGCCAGCACGAGCAGCCATGGGCTCACATCGGTGGCGCTTCCTGCCGAGGCCACCGCGACGACACCTCCGGCCGCGGGGCGGACGAACGTCTGGACGGCGTCGTTGACGTGATCCACCGCTGGGACCTTATCGGCCACCAGCTCGATCACGAGCAGTATCGCGATGGCGGCGATCATCCACCACTCGCCGAGTACGTCGAAGGGCTCGGCAAGCGTGAGCCACTCGAAGCGCTGGGCGAGCGCGACGGTGAGCAGCGGGATGTACGCGTTGAGCCCCGCCGGTATCGACAGTCCGAGTGCGGTCAGCAGCTCCATCGCCATCCCCTACCTGTCCGTCAGCTCCTCGCTCTGCAGCGTCTCGTCGCTGTGCACCAGACGCTCGAGCGTCGGGAGGTACGCGTCCCGCATCTCGGTGAGCGAGACATCCGCAGCCGTGCCGATGCGCAGCCGGTCGCCACCCACCGTCCCGATGCGCGTACATGGCGTGCCGTGCGTTGCCGCCAGCTGCTTGAGCGCACCCAGGTGCTCGGGTGCCACCGTCACTACGATGCGTCCCTGACTTTCGCTGAACAGCTCCGCCACTGCAGGCAGCGTGCCCTCGGCATCCACGGTCGCACCGATGCCACCCGCGATGCAGCACTCGGCGAGCGCCACGGCTAGCCCGCCTTCGGCGCAGTCGTGCGCCGAGCGTACGATCCCGGTCCGGATGGCCGTGACCACCAACTCCGTCAAGAGTCGCTCGTCCACGAGGTCCACCTTCGGCGGGCGCCCGGCAACCATGCCGTGGTGCACTTTGAGGTACTCGCTACCGCCCAGCTCGTTTCGCGTTCTGCCGAGCAAGACGATCGCGTCGCCCTCGGCTTTGAATTCCATCGTGCAGTGGTCATCGACGTAGTCGAGCACGCCCACGAGGCCCACCGTGGGTGTGGGGTAGATAGCCTGGCCGAAGCTCTCGTTGTAGAAGCTCACGTTGCCCGATACGACCGGCACACCGAAGGCGGTGCAGGCATCGGCAAGCCCCTTGACCGACTGGTGGAAGGTCCAGAACACCTCTGGCTTCTCCGGATTGCCGAAGTTGAGGCAGTCGGTTATCGCCGCAGGGCGCCCGCCCGTGCACGCCACGTTGCGCGCCGCTTCGACGAAAGCGATCTGCGCGCCGGTGTAGGGATCGAGATAGCAGTAGCGTCCGTTGCAGTCAGCCGAGACCGCGATGCCGCGCTCGCTCATCTCGCCTCGGCCGGTGTCGCCGATGCGCAGCACGGCCGCGTCGCCGCCCGGGAGCACCACCGTGTTCAGCATCACCTGGTGGTCGTACTGCTCCCAGATCCAGTGGCGCGAGCAGATGTTGGGGCTTGCGAGCAGCTCGAGCAGCGTCGCCGAGAGCGCCTCGCGCGTGTGAGGGTGCTCGAGCGTCATCGGGTCGAACGCCTGCACCTCGGCAAGGTACGCCGGGCGCTCCATCGCGGGGTCGTAGACGGGCGCGTCGTGCGCGAGCGTGGCCGCTGGCATGTCGGCCACGACCGTCTCCCCTTCGCGCACCACGAAGCGGCCCGTGTCGGTCACGGTGCCGATCACCGTGGAGAGCAGGCCCCATTTCTTGCAGACAGCCTGCGACGCCGCGAGGTTCTCCGGCGTCACCACGGCGAGCATGCGCTCCTGCGACTCGGACACCATGATCTCGAACGGCATCATTGCGTCTTCGCGCTGCGGGACCTTCGTGACGTCGATGTCCAGCCCCACGCCCCCGCGGCTCGCCATCTCGCTTGCCGAGGAGGTGAGTCCGGCCGCGCCGAGATCGCCCAAGGCCACCAGCAGCTTGGCGTCGAGCAGCTCGAGGCACGCCTCGATGAGCAGCTTCTCTTCGAAGGGATCACCCACCTGCACGCTCGGGCGCTTGTCCTCGGCCTTCTCGTCGAACTCCTGGCTCGCGAGCGTGCTCGCACCGCCGATACCGTCGCGCCCGGTGGTGGAGCCGATGAGCAGCACGAGATTGCCCGGTCCGGCCGCCACCGCGCGCGTGAGGTTCTCCTTGCGCATGAGGCCCAGGGCCATCGCATTGATGAGGCAGTTGCCCTCGTACGCCTCCTCGAAGTACACCTCTCCGCCCACGGTTGGCACACCGAGGCAGTTGCCGTACCCGCCGATGCCGGCCACCGCCCCCTCGAAGAGGTAGCGCTGGCGCGGTGTGTCGAGCGTGCCGAAGCGCAGGGAATCGAGCGAGGCGACGGGGCGCGCGCCCATCGTGAAGATGTCGCGGATGATGCCGCCCACGCCGGTGGCGGCGCCCTGGTACGGCTCGATGGCCGAGGGATGGTTGTGACTCTCCATCTTGAAGGCCACGGCCCAGCCGTCGCCCACGTCGATGACACCGGCATTCTCACCGGGACCCTGCAGCACGTGATCCCCTTGCGTGGGGAACATGCGCAGCGCCTTGCGGGAGTGCTTGTACGAGCAGTGCTCGGACCACATGAGAGAGTACATGTACAGCTCGGTCAGCGATGGCACCCTGCCGAGGATATCCACGATCTTTTCGTACTCGTCGAGCTTCAGGCCGAGCTCAACAGCGAGCGTGGGGGCGAGCTCGGGTGAGAGCGTCTCGAGCGTCATGACGCCACCTCCGCCACCCGGCGCGCTATCGCCGTGAAGAAGTGTGCCCCGTCCGTCCCGCCGCTCATCGGATCGGTGGCCCGCTCGGGGTGCGGCATGAGCCCGAAGACGTTGCCGCGCTCGTTGCAGATGCCGGCGATGTCATCGAGGGCGCCATTGGGTGCGCCGCCTCCTTCGGCGAGCGTTCCGTCCGGCTCGCAGTAACGCAGTACGATCTGGCCGTTCTCGCGCATCCTGGCCAGCGTCTCGTCATCGCAGATGTAGTTGCCCTCGTTGTGGTTGATGGGCACTCGCAGCACGGTGCCAGCAGGAACGTCGAGCCATCGGCACGCGCTCTCCTCGGCCCTCAGGTGCACGGTCTTGCAGATGAACTTGAGACCGCGGTTGCGAAGCAGCGCACCCGGCAGCATGTGTGCCTCGGTGAGTATCTGGAAGCCGTTGCAGATGCCGATGACCGGCCGGCCGGCCTCGGCGTACCGCACGATCTCGCTCATCACCGGTGAGAAGCGCGCCACCGCGCCGCAGCGGATGTAGTCGCCGTAGGAGAAGCCGCCGGGAAGGACGATGGCGTCGTAGCCGGAAAGATCGGTGTCGCCGTGCCAGATGTGACCGGCATCGAAGCCGAGGTGATTCACGGCGTGCACCACGTCCTGCTCGCAGTTGGAGCCGGGGAAGGTCACCACTCCGAAGCGCACGGTCAGGCCTCCCCGGCTGTCTCGATGCGGTAGTCCTCGATCACCGGGTTGGCAAGCAATCTGTCACACATCTCTCGGACCCGGGCCTCGGGAGTGCCGTCTGCGACCTCGAGCTGGATGTACTTGCCGATCTTCACCTGCTCCACCTCGGCGTAGCCCAGGTTCTGAAGCGCCCGTTCAGCGGTGGCGCCAGGCGGATCGAAGATGCCCTTCCTGTAGGTCACATAGATCTCAAAGCGTGCCATCGGTCTCCTCCCCGGTGCCCACGAACGTAGCGTGCCTCTCCCGCTGCCGCTTGGCCACCGCGGTGTTGAGTTGCCGTCGGCAGTACCACATCACAGCCAGCCCTACGACCCATGCGGCGATGGAGGCGTAGGCGAGGACCGGTATGTCCGAGTGGACATCGATCGTGGCCTGAGCCGGGGAGCCGACCCTGCCGAAGCTGAAGAAGAACCCGGCGATGCCCGATCCCGCGGCCACGGCACCCGCCCAGAACAGGTACACGTACGACCGGACGCGCGGAGGGAGCACCTTCAGGCTCACGACGTTTCCTTCCCGCTCTTCTTGCTCGCCGACTCCTCCGATCGCGTGCTGGGCTTGCCGGTCTTCTTGCCCAGCGACGCCAGAAGCCTCTTGCGTAACCTGCGGATCACCACGAGGTCTATGGTGACGGCCGCCATGGACAGCGCCAGCACGATGAGCGGAACGACCCTGGCCACGCTCTCGTTGTCGCGCAACTCCGGGATGAAATAGGAGGCGCCGATCAGCGCCAGGCCGCCCAGCAGCATCGCCCACCATACGCGGCGCCACTTCCGGATCTCGGGCGACGTGGGAAGACCCGCCCAGTCCTTGTCCACAGCAGGCTTCGCCTTGGGCTTGACGGCCGAAGCCTCCGCGGACCCCTGAGCGCGCTTGGGTTTCGCCTTGGCGGCGCTCTTGCGGGTCGACCCTATCTTCGCGTCCTTGCGATACCGCTCGTTGGAGTAGCTGCGTTGCGTCATCCGCGTTCGCTTTCCGGCATGAAGGGCTCGTCGGTGAGCATCTCGTAGGCCTCGATGTACTTCTCGGAAGTCACAGCGATGATGTCCTCGGGCAACTGTGGCGGCGGCGGCGTCTTGTCCCAGCCGGTGCCCTCCAGCCAATCACGCACGATCTGCTTGTCGAAACTGGGTTGGCCGTGCCCCGGCTGGTACTCCTCGGCGGGCCAGAAGCGCGAACTGTCGGGGGTGAGCACCTCGTCTATCAAGGTCACCTCGCCGTCGACGAGCCCGAACTCGAACTTCGTGTCAGCGATGATGATGCCTCTCGACGCGGCGTGGTCGCGCGCCGCCGAATACAGCGCCAGGGAAACGTCGCGCAGGCGCTCGGCATGCGCCGCACCGATGGTCTCCACCATGCGCTCGAAGCTGATGTTCACGTCGTGATCGCCGATCTCGGCTTTTGTGGATGGCGTGAAGATCGGCTCGGGCAGACGGCTGCTCTCCACCAGGCCCTCCGGGAGCTTCTGGCCGCAGACGGTGCCGCTGGCCTGGTACTCCTTCCAGCCGCTACCGGCAAGGTACCCGCGCACGATGCATTCAACGGGGAAGACCTTCGCCTTCTTCACGAGCATGAAGCGGCCGCGAAGGCCGTCTGCGTGCGGCGCATACGATTCAGGCAGGTCGCACTCATCGGCCGAGAGAAAGTGGTTCGGCACGATCTCGGCGAGCTTGTCGAACCAGAACAGCGATATCTTCGTCAGCACCTCGCCTTTGTACGGCACAGGTTCGGGAAGGACCACGTCAAAAGCGCTGATGCGGTCCGTGGCCACGATCAGAAGCGCCTTGCCGAGGTCGTAGATGTCGCGGACTTTGCCCTGTGCACTAGGAGTCAGATCGATGGGCTGCACTCGGCGCTCCTTCCGAAGGATGCGGAGGGGCCGAGACGCGAAGGTGACGCGGCGGCCCCGGCTCCGCGTGGCTATGGCTGCATTGTAGGCGAAACGCCCCGTTCGCGGCGCCTTGTGCTACCTCGGCAACGCGATGCGCCGCAAGGTGTCGGGGTCGAGCTGCTCGTTACCCATGATGCCAAGCAGTCCTTCGTAGAGGCCGGCGAACGGGTCCACGTACTCGTAGCTCACGATGACCGGGTCGCCCTCGATGCCGCCGAGCTCGGCAGCGCGCCACACGGCGTCGTCGTAGTTACCGAGAGAATCCACAAGCCCGAGATCGAGCGCCTCGCTGCCGAGCCACACCCAGCCCGTCGCAAGCGCGCGCACCTCGGACTCGGGCATCCCGCGGCCGGTGGCCACATCGTTGATGAACTGGTCGTAGATGATCGACAGCTGCTCGTTGAGCATCACAGTCTCGGCCTCGGTGAGGTTGCGGAACGGGCTACCGGCGTCTTTGTACTCGCCTGAGGTGAGCGTGGTGAAGGAGATGCCCACCTTCTCGAGCAGCTCCTCGACGTTGGCAACCTCCATGATCACGCCGATGCTGCCCACCGAAGAACCCGGCGACGCGATGATCTCGTCGGCTTGCGCGGCAACCATGTAGCCGCCCGATGCGCAGATGTCGCCGACACTCACCACCACCGGCTTCTCGTCAGCAGCACGGCTGACCGCAAGCGCGATCTCCTGCGAAGCCGCCACGGTGCCCCCCGGAGAGTCCATGCGCAGAAGTATGGCCTTCACGCTGTCATCGGCGAGCGCCTGATCGAGCTGATCGAGGATGTATTCCGGCGTCGCGTCGCTCCCGTTGCCGCCTTGGATCACGCCGTCGATGCGGACCAGCGCGATACCGTCGCCGAGGGCGAGGCCGTCGTCTCGCACGAGCAGCACCGCCACGACAGAGCACGAGATGCACACCAGCAACACGAAGAAGACGCCGAGACCGATGGCCCATTTCGCACCCTTCGACATCGGCTTGCGCTGGTGCGGTGCCGGCTGGTACTGAGGCACGGCCGGTGACGGGGCGGGCGGGACCGCCGATGGCGCTTCAGGCGTGCCCGAGCTGACGGTGTCGGTGTCCATGGCTCCTCCGGGATCGGTCGGTCGCATTCAGATGCGGCCGAGGAACGCGAGCGCCGCGATCGCGTGCAGCGCGGCAAGGACCAGCATCGCATATGCGGACCACCGATGGACCTTCATATGCGCCGGACCTTTGAACTTGATGCGCCTTTTTCCCACGAGGATCTGGAAGATGATGAGGGCGAGAAGCGCCGCCCCACCCGCCACGAGCATCGATGACGTGATCGTGATGTCCACTGTGGTGTCTCCCCCTTTCGATGCCGTCACCATCGTATACCCGAGAGCCGACAAGGGGGAGCGGGGACGCCGAGCGGCCGATTGTGCGCCGCGCGCCTCTCCGGGTTGCTGGGCGGCCTGACGCTTCGCAGGAGCTCAGGCGAGCGTTGCGGTGATCAGGTACTCCTCACCGGAGTGATCCACGACCACCGCGTAGCCTTCGTCGGCGAGCAGAGCCACGACGTTGGCCTTCGCCGTTCCGCTGTCAGCGCGCACGAGCATCTCGCCAGGGGAGTCCGCGAGCGCTTCTTTGGCACGCATGAGCGGCATCGGGCAGGAAAGCCCTCGCACATCCAGTTCCTTCACCTTCAGGTCTCCTCCCTATGCCGTCTTTCTGGAGCCGAGCACAGCGACTGCCACCAGCAACACCAGCATGACTCCGAGCGCGAGCCACGCGTTCGGCGCCAGCCCCGCAGGCGACGAGGCGAGTCCCGCCCAGTGCGTGAAACCGGCACCCACGAGCATGCCGCCGACCGCCACGGCGCTGTCCGAGTCGCCTTCGGCACCCATGACCACCTGGCGGAACGGACAACCCCCCAGCAGCATCGCGGAGAACGTGGCGACGCCCATGGCGGCGAAACTGCCGAACGCGTCGTTGTGCGCCACCGGCTGGCCGGCGAATCCGAGGAGGTACTGTCCGAGCAGCAGGTTGACCACGGTCGCGCCCACCAGCAGGCCTACGACGCCGAAGAGCAGGTCGTAGCGGTTGACGAGGATCGCGTCACGGATGCCGCCGATCGAGCAGAAGCGGGTGCGCTGCGCCACGACGCCGATGGCCAGTCCCGCGAGCAGCGACACCGCGAGGGCCGCCCGCCTGCCGCCCGGCATCGGCTTGGTTGCGGCGACCGCCTCCGCATCGGCCAGCACCGAGCCGTCCTGAGCGATCACCGCGCCGCCCACTATCGTGGCACCCTCCGGCTTGACCACCACGAGGGTGTCGCCGTCAGGCTTCACGACGACCTCGCCCGGCACGACGGCCCTGCCGTCTTCGGGTGTCAGCGTCGCGAACCCAGGCTTGGTGCCGAACGCGGCCATGAGCGCGAAGACGAGCAGCAGGCCGGTAAGCGCCGGCAGGACCCACCCGAGCGGCTTGGCGACCGCCGCGGCCCGTCCGAGGCTGAAGCCGCGCTTCAGAAAGACGATGCCCACGAGCACTCCGGCGACGATACCGAGGATGCCCCACATCGCCGTGAGATCGCCCCCGCCGAGCCTGAGCCAAGCTCGTACGGTGCATCCCAAGAAGATCAGGGCCGCCGACATGAAGGCGAATCCCAGAGCGAAGCGGACGAGCGGCGCACTGCCGCCGCGTGGCCGGAACTCCCGGGTCGCGACCGCCGCCCCCATGGCGCCGAGGACGATGCCGATGATCTCGGGGCGGATGTAGGCCACCGCGGCCTGGTTGGTGACCGAACCCGCGAAGAAACCGGCGATGTCGCGCAAAAAGCATGCGATGCAAAGGCCCATGTTACCGGGATTCCCCCTGCTGACCAACCAGGCGGCGACCGCCCCGATGAACAGCCCAGCTCCGCCAAGGACCGCTGCTGTGGGCCCGATGACCCGGCGCTTCCGCATCTCGGCACTCCTCCCCTTCGGCTCCCCCTGACCGATAAGTATTTCCGATGATTGCCATTCGAAGCGGATATGTCAAGGGCCGCTCGAGTACCGCCTGCCTTGAGGCATCACGGCCGTGATGGCCGAGCGAAGTGCCCATCGGCTATGGGGGCAGGGCTGCTACCCGGGGAACGTCAGCGAGGCCAGGAAGCGCTGGCTGAACAGGGGGTGCATGGCGAGGTCGATCGTGCGCACGCGCTGCGCGAGCTCGCCGGCCTGGCGGCGTACGGCGCTGTTCACAAGGTACATACGCGCGCCGAGCAGCGCCGTGTTTCCCGCGAAGACCACCCGGTCGTGCCACGCGACGGGGACGAGCCCGAGCCGCACGAGCGACTCGGCGCGCACGTGATGGCCGAACCCGCCTGCCACGAGCACGCTCTCGATGCCGGAGGCGGCAAGCCCCGCTTCGGCAAGCAGCAACTCGATGCCGGTGCGCACCGCACCGATCGCCAGCTGCACCGCACGGACGTCCTTTTGGGTGAGCATGATGTTGGCGTGTGCGTCTACAACGAACGCCCGGACGCCGTCACGCTCGGTCATGCGCTCTCCGAGCGGACCGGGCGCGCCCTCGGCGAACCTCCCGCCGACGTCGAGCACGCCGACGTCGAGAAGCACCGCGATCAGGTCGAGCAAACCGCTCCCGCAGATGCCAAGCGGCTCGCGCTCGCCGATCACGCCCAGCTCGAGGCCGCCGTCGGCCAGCGACACGCGCTCGATCGCACCGGGCTCGGCGCGCATGCCGCAGCTGATAGAGGCGCCTTCGAGTGCGGGCCCCGCCGCCGTGGATGCGGCCAAGAACTCGCCTCGATGCCCCAGCACGAGCTCGCCGTTGGTGCCGAGGTCCATGAGGAGCGTGGGCGTCTCGCGCTCGGCAAGCCCGGTGGCCAGCATCCCGGCCGTGATGTCCGATCCCACGAACGCCGAGACGCCGGGTGGCACGAGCACGTCCAAAGAGACGAAGGCGGGGAGCCCGAGGGCATACGCTGGCACGCGCGCTTCAGCCACCGGAGCACCCGTGTACGGGGCCGCGCCGAGCATGCTCACGTCCGCGCCGAGCAGCAGACCCGTCATCGCCGTGTTTCCCACGACCACCATCTCGGCGAGTCGATCCGCGGGCACGTCCGCGTGGCTGAGCGCCACCCCGAGCAGCAGCTCGATCTGGTCGACGACCGCCTTGTGCAGCGCGGGACCGCCACCGGCGTCGGCGTATGCTACGCGTGAGAGCACGTCGGCGCCGAACGCGCGCTGCGCATTGGTGTCGGCGGCCACGGCGAGCACCTCTCCGTTGCCCAGGTCCACGAGCATGACGGCCACGGTCGTGGTGCCGAGGTCCACGGCCGCCCCAACGGCCGTTCCGGTCGCATGCACTCCTCGGGCCGCAGGAGGCTCGACGACGAGCGACCGCTCGAGCGCTGCGGTCACGATTCTTGCCGCCCCGGCACGCTCAGGCACGTGCACGATCGCGTGCCCGTATACCTTCGCCCGACAGGCCAGCCGCATCCCGGCCGCGATTCCCGCCCCACCCAGGAGCTCCCGCTCATCCAGACTCGGGGGCTCGAGCGCCCCTTCGGCGCGCACCCGACACGACCCGCATCGGCCGAGCCCGCCGCACGGTGTTTCGACCTCAACCCCTGCGAGGCGAGCTGCGCCCAAGACCGTCGAGCCGACCGGCACCATCGCGGTGCGCCCGGCCGGCTCGAATCGTATGGTCGCCTGCTCGCTCATAGGCCTCCTCCCATGATGAGGATACCGCGAGCGGGCTGTTGTCCGATGCCCTACAGCACGCTGGGAGCGGCGTCCCAGTTCGGGCACGCGCCGCGACCGGGGCCGTAGCCGCGTCCATCACCCTCTGGCGAGCAACCGCGCGGCCCCATCCCGCCACGCCCTTCCCACTCCTGGCTGAAGCGCGGGGCGCCCATCATGCCGTACCCAGACTCCTCGCCGAACGAAGCATGCATGCGGACGGCTCCGTGGATCGCTGCCGGTATCGCGATCGCCGTTCCGAGCACCATCATGCCTGCCAAGAAGCCTGCCGCAGCGGCAAGCACGAGCTTGTGGTTCTGATCCATCATCGGTACCTCCTTCGCGAGCGTGACACGACACGCGCTCTTCCACGCACACCCCATCTTAGGAGCGGTGTGTGGCCTGCCGTCGCTGCTCGTGTGGAGATGGCGTGGAGGTTGACGGGGAGGAAGAGGAATCATCGCCTCCATCATCGCCTCCCGAGCGCGTCACCACCGGTTCTGCATCACTGAGATCACGGCTGCGGCGGCCGACAGCGCCATCACGAGGTAGCCGGCGCCGGTGAGCGCGCTGCCAGCGATCACGGAGAAGCCGGCGAGCGCCGCGATGCTCCCCGTCCGGTGACCGCCCGAGGCGCGGCGCGCGGCCTCACCGGTGGCCAGGCCGAGCACGAGGGAGATAAGCCAGAAGCGGAAGCCGATCGAAGCGATCAGGAACGAACCTCCGATGCCGACGAGCGCCGAGGCCGCGAGCGCGAACGCGAACTGTCGCGGCTTGACGGTGCGCCGGGCCGAGAGCGTCTGACGTCCGTGCTCGGGGCACTTGTAGCCGACCGGCGTCTCCACCCACTCCTTGGGGCAGACGAAGCGGTCGCACTCCACGCAGCGGATGGCCGTCTCAACGTTCGGGTGGTAGGAACACTGCCCCATCGGCGGCGCCTACGTGGACGGCCCGGAGTGCGATGCGGGCGGGTCGACCGTGGGCTCTTCGGCGGAGGCCTCGGCTTCCGCACGTTCGTCCATCCGGTCAGCGGCGCCGCGAAGCTTATCGCCCACGGTGCGGAAGGTGCTGGCGAGCCTGGGTCCGACCTCTTCGCTGAAGCGCTGGCCGGCGAACTTGAACGCTTCGCCGGTCTTGTCGGCCGCCTCGCGGAACGACTGGCCGGCATCCGAATCGGCCGCGCCCTTGATGCTCGCCCCCACGTCGTCGATCAGGTTCTCCAGACGATCCCCCAGCTCACCCAGGCGCCGCCTGTTCTCGGGGTCGTGCACGGCCGCCTTGGCCCAGCGCGCGATGGCCTCGCCGAGCGCGTCGAACTCGGCGACCACCTCGCCCCAGGCCGTGGCGGACTCGGTAGGCTCACCTGGGGGAGAAGCGGGTTCCGCGGGTGGGACCGGAGCGTTGTTCTCGGACATGCCTTACTCCTCACGCCATCAAAGACCGTTTGACCGGCTATCCAGTATGTAGCATATGCGGGATCGCGATGGGGGACCTGTCCGGGCTAGACCGCGATGGGGCGGCCTATCCGCTGGCGACGCGCCGGACCCGATCCAGACCCGTCTCGCATCGAGCTCCCCATCCATCAAGGAATTCCCCGTCTCGCAGCACGTAGACGACCTCGCAGCTGTTGGCGCAGCCCTCGCACTCATCGCCCATCGTCTGGAAGACAAGATCGCGCACCGAGAAGCTGAAATCGCACTCGGCGCCGGAGGACCGGGCGAGCAGTGCGATGCCGACCGCGCCCATGAGGTGGCCGATGTCGTCCACGATGACGTCATGGCCGGTGAGCCGTTTGAACGCATCCACGACTCCGACGTTCTTGCTCACACCGCCTTGGAAGACGATCGGCTCCTCGATCTCCTTGCCCTTCCCGACGTTGTTCAGGTAGTTCCCGACGATCGCGTTGCACAGACCCGCGATGATGTCCTCGACGGCATGGCCGATCTGCGCCTTGTGCACCAGATCCGACTCGGCGAACACCGTGCACCGCCCGGCGATCTTCGTGGGCCGCGATGAGCGCATCGCGTACTCGCCGAACTCCTCCACCGGTATGCCGAGCCGCCGGGACTGAGACGAAAGGAACGAGCCCGTCCCCGCCGCGCACAGCGTGTTCATGGCGTAATCCACCGGTACGCCGTCGCGCACGATGATGATCTTGGAGTCCTGCCCCCCGATCTCGAAGATCGTCCGCACGTCCGGGTGCAGCGAGAGTGTGCCCATCGCATGCGCCGTGATCTCGTTCTTCACCACCTGCGCCCCGAGTACCGCGCCGATGAGCTCGCGTGCGGAGCCGGTCGTTCCCACCGAGGCGATGCGCACCTCGCTGTCGGCCAGCTGCTCCTCGAGCGCCCGGAGCACGCGCTTGACAGCGCCGATCGGGTTGCCCTCCGTCCACAGGTAGGAGGAGCCTAGGACCCGGCCGTCCTCGGCGAGCACGACCGCCTTGGTGGAGATGGAACCGATGTCCACGCCCAAATGGCCCTTAGGCACGAGTGTTCTCCTTCGCTCGCATGTGAAGCATGTCGCAAAACGCCTCGACACGGGTTCGGATTCCCGTTTCGGCGGTCTGGGCATCGTAGCTCACGAAAAGGATCGGGAAGGTGTGTTCCCGCGAGATTCGCTGAAGCGCCGACATGGCGCTCACCTCGGGCATGCAGCCGAAGGGCTTGAGGTGCGCCATGCCGTCGAAGCCGTCGTTCATCAGCCGCCATGTCATGGCCACGCTCTCCGTGCCGTCCGCCCCCAAGTGATGCTTCAACCACGGATCCGCCTCGCGGAGGAGCGCGCGCAGATGAGGACGCGACCGCACGCCATGTTCGATGACCCTGGTCATGGTTATTGAGCGGTGCACCTCCACGCGGTGCTCGGCGAGCTTGCGCTCGAAGTCGTGATTGGAGTACGGGTCCATCAAGATGAAGAGCTCCCCAACGACGCCCACCCGAAGCCGTCGCTCCGGCTCGTCCAGCGGTATCGCCGAAAGCTCGTCAAGCACGCGCTCCTCGAGGTTGGCGATGTCACGGAACCCGCCTGCCGAGCGCAAGTCGCGAAGGAAGCGCGTCATCACGCGACGATGAGCCCCCCGCTCCGCCTCGAAGCCGACGTTCTTGCGCACGCGGTCCTCGGCAGCCTCGAGAGCTTTGCCCTTCCGGAGCGCCAGCGCGAAAGCGCGCACGACGCGGGGCATCGAGACGCCGGGGGCGATGCCTCGGAAGTCGTTCAGCAACTCCCACACGCGCCACGAGCCGGTGATGTTGACCATCTCGAACTGGTGGCCCAGGTCGCGCAGGATCGCCTGCTGGACCTCGGCGTAGTAGCCGAAGCGGCATCCACCGCCCGCCTGCGCGATGACGTTCGCTCCCGCTTCAAGCGCCTCAACGAACGTGCCGAGGTTGTACTTGAACGGCACGCAGACGAACTCGGGACTGTGACGAGCTCCGATCTCCAGGGTGCGCTTGGTCATCGGCGGGGGCACGCGCGCTGTGGCGCCAAGCTCATGCGTGAGCGTCTCGAACGCGATCCAATACTCCCCCATGTGGGGGAAGGTC
>JAJZRZ010000162.1 GCA_021850085.1 Actinomycetes bacterium
GCAACAACACGGCTATGCGTTTCCCGACCACCGCCTCGGGTACTATGTCCGGGTATGGGAGAACGCGCTGGAAAGAGGGGTCTAGATGGCGGATGTGCTCTGCGTGGGGGCGCACCCCGACGACGTGGAGATCGGCATGGGGGGTACCGTCGCCACGTTGACCGCGCGGGGAGCCGACGTGCTGCTCGTGGACCTTACCGACGGTGAGCCCACACCGTACGGCACGCGTGAGCGCCGGGCTGCCGAGGCTGCCGAGGCGGCATCAGCCTTGGGTTGCCGAAGGCTTACGCTCGGGTTGCCGAACCGGGCCCTGTTCGACACCGTGGACGCCCGCACCTCGCTCGCCGAGGTGATCAGGGCCGAGCGGCCACGCGTGCTCTTCGCGCCGTATCCGGAAGACGCGCACCCGGACCACGCAGCCGCCGCCGCCATCGTGCAGGCCGCGCGCTTCTACGCCAAGTTCACGAAGACCGCGATGTCGGGGGAGCCGCATCACCCTCCTCGGCTGTACCGCTACATGGCCGTCCATCTGCGCTTGGTGCGGGAGCCATCCTTCCTCATCGACGTATCGCAGACCCTGACGAAGAAGCTACGTGCGCTCGGCGCGTACGAGTCGCAGTTCCGCGCCAATCCGGCCAACATCGGCGTGCTCGATCTGGTCGAGCGCACGGCGCGAGCATGGGGCGACATCGCCAGGGTGGAGGCGGCGGAGCCGTTCTTCGCCCCGGAGCCGGTGGTCGTCCCTTCACCGCTCGATCTGCTGTAGGGTCCCATGGTCTCGCGCCAGCGCCAGCAGCCGCCGAGCGGACACGGGGAGGTCCTGTGCGCGCCGCCGTTTCGCACGTGGCCCTCCATCCTCGAGCGCAACCGCGAGCTGTCGGGGCGCTGGCCGGTCGAGCTGAAGGAGCTGCGCTCAGCGGCACGCAGCGAGAGCCTCGCGGCGGCGATCGAGTACTCGGCCGCTCTGCGGGTGCCGACCTCGCAGCCCCGGTCCGATGAGCTGATCATGACCGGTCATCAACCCGAGCTCTACCATCCTGGCGTGTGGGTAAAAGCCTTCCTCGTCCAGCGCTACGCCGATCAGACAGGCGCACGGGCGCTCGATCTCGTGGTGGACACCGATATAGCAGGCCGGATCGAACTCAGGACCCCCTGCCTCGGCGAGAAGGTGCACGTCTGCAAGACGCTGCTTGCCGAAGGCGGGGAGGATGTCGCATATGTCCAGCTCGGGGTGCCCGACGACGCTGCTCGTACGCGCCTCCGGGTACAAGGACTAGCATCCTTGCGGTCGCTCCGCGCTCCGGCGCTGTCTCGGCACTTCGAGGCGTTCTGCATGTGCTTGGACGAAGCCGCCGCGCACACGGGAGATCTTGCCTCCTGCCTGACTGCAGCCCGGAGGCTTTACGAGCGGCCCGCTGAGACCGATTACCTTGAGCTCGCGGTGTCGGCACAGGTGCGCACCGAGGCATACCTTCGGTATGTGGCCTCCCTCATCCTTGACGCCGAGCGGTTCCGGGAGGCTATGAACGCGGCGTTGCACGAGTACCGCCTGAGGACCGGCACTCGCTCGTCAGCGCAACCGGTTCCGGACCTCGGTTGCGCTGACGGCCGCATCGAAACCCCGTTCTGGGTGCTCGATGCCGAGCGCCGGCGTCCACTCACCGTCGACAGGCGTGGCCTTTGGGCGGGTGACCAGCGGGTGGCGCGAAGGGGCAGGACCATCGGCGAGACGGTCGATGTGTTGAAGACCGAGGGGTTGACGATCGCTCCGAAGGCGCTCGCGCTGACGCTGTTCGAACGTCTGTTCGTGGCGGACCTGTTCGTGCACGGGACGGGCGGTGCGCGCTACGACCAGGTCACCGACGACATCGTGTCCCGCTACTACGGGATTCCCGCCCCAGGGTATGCGGTGGCCTCCATGACGATGCTTCTCCCGCTCGGCGCGACCGTGGCGGGGCCACAGGACGTCGCGGCGGTAGAGAATAGGCTTCACCGCTTCACGCACAACCCTGACCAGGTGCTAGCTGAGGTCGAGTTCGACACCGTCGAGGAGCGCGTTCGGGCCGAGGATCTCGCGCGCGAGAAGCGCGAGCTGGTCGCGGCGATCGCGTATCCGGCCGCTGACCGCAAAGCGCTCGGCTCGCGCATCCGTGAAGTGAACGAGGATCTCGCGACACTGCTCCAGCCGATGGTCATCGAGCTCAGCGAGTCGCTTGTCCGTATGCGTGCTGAGCGCGACGCCGCTGACGTCTTGATGGACCGGACGTATCCCTACTGCCTGTGGGATCCACGCGAGGTCATGGACAAGGTAGGGTAGGGCAGCGTCATCCGGCGTGGCGCGGCCACGTCGGATGCTATCATGGGCCACGTCGCGGCTTGGGCCGCGCGTTCGCCCTGTCATCAGAAAGGACACGCATCATGGGTAAGCCGGTTGTCGATCCAGATCTGTGCACCGCCTGCGGAATCTGTGTGGACGAGTGCCCGACGAGCGCTCTGGACCTGGGCGACATCGCCGTTCTGGCTCGTCCCGACGACTGCACCGAGTGCGGCATCTGCGCGGACGTGTGCCCTAACGAGGCCATCGAGCTGAAGTAGCTGAAGGCCGCTTCATCAGGGGGCCGGGTCGCATCGCCGATCCGGCCCCCGTTAACGCTGGGCGTCGCGGTATCACCCTCGCGGACCGCTCCGGTCGTGGACGTACAGCTTGGGCTCCTCACCGCGCAGGAGGCCCACGAAACGCTTGTGGTGTGCGGTGTAGACGAGCGCTCCCATGGCAAGCGCGAACGGCCAGTCGGGAGAGTGGAGCAGCAGCGCGGATGCGGGGAGTGCCGCAGAGGCGGCGACCTGTCCGGCCATCATGTATCGCGTGATGGCGATGGTCAGCAGTCCCACGACGAGCACGGCGGCGAAGTATCGCCAGTCGTAGGCCAACAGCGAACCCGCTCCGGTGGCGAGTCCCTTACCGGTACGCCGGAAGGGGCGGCGGAGCACAACCGCCATCCACAGCGAGTAGTTGTGGCCGAGGACGGCGCCGGCCACGGCGGCCATCGGTATCAGCGCCATCGAATGCCGGTCGAGCTGACCGGATTGCATCGCGACGCCGACGGGGTGCAGCAGCGTTCCCAGCGCCAGCCACTTGGCTATCGCGACCGGTAGCAGGCCCTTGAGCGCGTCGGCCACCATCGCCACGGTGAACCACAACCACGACCCCGTGGTCCGGCGTACGTTCATGGCGCCCACGTTCCCTGTCCCGTGCTTGGTGATGTCCTCGGCGGTCGTGAGGCGAACTATCGCGTAGGCCCACGGAATCGAGCCGACGAGGTACGAGAGCGTGAGACACGACACGAACGTGAGGGCGACGGTGAGGTCTGCGTCCACGCGTCATCCCTTCGGCACGACGTACTCAATGGCCGAAGGTAGCACGGCGACTTCGTACCGTCGTTCCAGCATGACCTCGCCATCGACCTGAGCGGGCATGGGGTCGACGCTCTCGATGACGATCGTGCGTCGGCGAGCCATCCTCACCGGGCGCATGCGGGTGTGTCTGCCCGCAACGACGAACGGTAGCCGCATCAGCGCCCCTGGCAAGGAGAGCGGGTCGATGGTGCACACCTCGAGCAGTCCGTCATCGGGTACGGCATCGGGGGTGATGAAAAAGCCCCCGCCATACGTGGGGCCGATCGTGGCGGCGATGATGAGTAGGTCCTCCTCCACCGGCGCCTGCCCGTCCCACGCCACGCGGACGTGGTGAGGATGAAGCTCGTTGAACAGCACGTGGATGAGCGCGGTGAGGTACAGCCACAGCCCGGAACGCTTCGTGGTGACCTTGTACTCCACT
>JAJZRZ010000006.1 GCA_021850085.1 Actinomycetes bacterium
GCCGAGGCTTCGCGAGCAGCCAGCGGAGCACAGCGCCGGCCACCACCGCCGCCACAACGATGCGCGCCACCGAGACCGAGAACGGCTCGTGTATGAGGAAGCCATACGCGTCGACGGCTTGGCAGCCCACGAAGAGCACCATGCTTGCTCGCGCGCTGAGTAGGCAGAGTACCGTCGCTGCAAGCGCGATCACGGCTAGCACGCTGGGATAGACCGGCAGTTCGTGCAGCAGCAACGCGGCGGCCACAAGCGCGCCGAGCAGGCCCCACGCTGCCGGGAGCGCGCGCGGGAACCGTTCGGTGTTGGCCGTGAGCTGCTCCACGTAGCTCCTCTTCGCGCCGACAAGCACGTCGTTCGGATTGTAGCTCAGGGTTGGTGGCCAGGACTGTCGGCTATACTTCGGCAGACGCCCGTTGCAGCCTGCCCACGCGCCACTAGGAGTCTCACGATGTCTCAACTCGGCAACATACCGCACACGATCTGGTGGGAGGATGGAACTGTCCGCATGATCGACCAGAGCCGTCTGCCGCTCGTGGGCGACCTGCTCGTGTGCAACACCTACGACGGTGTCTGCGTGGCCATTGCGGGCATGGCGGTGCGGGGCGCTCCGGCGCTCGGTGTAGCTGCCGCGCTCGCGGTGGCGCTGTGGTCTGAGACCGAAGGTGCGAACGCGACTTCTGTCGATGCCTATCTCGCTCGGCTCGACGAAGTGGCTGACGAAATCGCGCGCACGCGTCCTACCGCGGTCAACCTCATGTGGGGCGCCGAGCGAATGAAGCGTCTTGCCCGCGACAACGCCGACGTGGGTCTGGTTCAGCTGCGTGAGCTGGTCTTGCAGGAGGCGCTGAACGTCAGGGCCGAGGACGAGGAGCGCAACCGCGCCCTGGGTGCGCACGGCGCGGAACTTCTCGCTCCCGGCTCGCGCGTGCTGACGCACTGCAATGCGGGTTCGCTCGCCACCGCGTACTTCGGCACGGCCCTTGGCGTGATCTTCACGGCGCACGCCCAAGGCAAGGTGGCGCACGTGTGGGTGGACGAGACGCGTCCGGTGATGCAGGGCGCGCGCCTCACCGCATGGGAGCTCAAGATGGCCGGCGTGCCTTGCAGGCTCATCACCGACAACATGGCGGCAAGCGTGATGCGTCACGGTTGGGTGGACGCCGTGATCGTGGGGGCGGACCGAATCGCGGCGAACGGCGATGTGGCGAACAAGATCGGCACGTACGGCCTCGGGGTTCTCTGCAAGGAGCACGGCATCCCGTTTTACGTGGCCGCTCCCTCCTCCACTGTCGACCTCACCCTCGAGACCGGCGACGGTATCGTGATCGAGGAGCGCGATACGCGGGAGGTCACCGGCGTGACCGTGGCCGGGGTGATCGAACCCCGGTCCCCCCAGGAGACGCGGGCGCTCGACGCGCTCACCGCCGAGGGCGCGTACAAGCTCGGCATGACCAAAGGTCACCAGATGGAACTCTCGCGCAAGGGAGGCGCGTACCAGTTCGACGCGTGGCTTCGCATCGCCCCGCCGAACGTCGATGTCTACAATCCAGCCTTTGACGTGACGCCCGCCGAGTACGTGACCGCGATCATCACCGAGTGCGGAATCGTCCGCCCGCCGTACCTGGGGTCGCTCGCCGCGGCATGCTGCGGCACGGGCTCCATTCACGAGCTGGGATAGCGGGGGGCAGCCGTGGACACCGTCGGCCTGCTCGTCGTCATCGGCAGCCTGCTCGGCTTCGTGGCGGTGGGTGTGGCGCTGCGTTTCTCGGGTCTGCTCGGTGCCGAGGATGCCCGTCCGCTGAACACGGTGCTCATGTGGGTGGCGCTGCCGGCGCTGATATTCACAGCGGTGCATCGCTCCGCTATCGATCCGGCACTCGCGGCGCTTCCCGCGATCGGATGGGCGGTCGTGGTGCTCGGCCTGGTCCTCGCGTGGGTGCTCGCGCGCCTGCTGAGGCTCGAGGGCCCGACGGCCGGTGCGTTCATCTTGGTGGCGACTTTCGGGAACACCGCCTACGTCGGCTACCCGGTGGCCCAGGCGTTGCTAGGCGATGCAGGCCTTGTCCGGGCGATCTTCTCCGATGTCTTCGGCAACACGGCCGCCATGATCTCGTTGGGCACGATGGTGGCCGGCCACTATGGCACCGGTGAGGCGAAGGTGAGCACCGTGAGGGAGGTGCTGTCCTTCCCGCCGTTCATCGCCCTCGCCGTGGCGCTGGCGTTGCATCCGTTTTCGATTCCGGATCAGGTGACATCCTGGTTGGATGCGCTCGGTAGGCTTGTCGTGCCGATGATTATGATCTCGGTGGGACTCACGCTCAAACCGCGCGCGCTGCGAGGACATCTCGCTCATGCGTCCGTCGTGGCGGCGCTGAAGCTCGTGGTTCTGCCGCTTGTCGCTTTCGGACTCGGGTCGCTGGTACTGGACGATCCGGCGTCACTGCGTATCGCGGTGCTCGAGGCCGGAGTGCCCACGATGATGATGGTCATGATCATGGGGCTGCGATTCGGGCTGGACACCGATTTCATCGCCTCGGCGATCCTGGTCACGATGCTGGGGGCTGTGATCACGATCCCGGTGTTCCAGCTGCTCTCAGTCTGAGATCTTTGCCCCCGAATGGGGGAGCCATGCGTGGCCTGTGCGACCTGTTATTCCCACCGCGGTGTGCTGGGTGCGATCGCCCTGGAGCGCTCCTGTGCCCGCAGTGCACTGGGCGCATCGAACGTATAGACCCGGGTCATGCGTGCGTCGCGTGCGGCGCGCCCGGCGCTCCGCCGTGTGCTGAGTGCGGCGGTCGACGATTCGGCTTCGGCGAGGCGCGATGCGCGAGCCTTCTCAGGCCGCCTGTATCGCGCGCCATCGTCTTGCTGAAAGACGGCTGCGAGCGGCGGTACGCCGAGTTCCTGGCGCAGCTGGTCGCCGAGGTCTGCGACGGCTGGCTGCGCTCCGACGACGTGCTGGTGCCGGTACCGGCATCACCGGCGGCGGTAAGGCGCAGGGGCTTCGACCACGCGCTCGACGTGGCTCGGGCACTTGCGCGTGAGACGGGAGTCCCGCTCGCGCGCGCCCTCAGCGGCCGCCCCACTGCAGAGCAACGCGTGCTCGGCCGCGACGAGCGGTTCGCCAACCGCGCCCATGCGTTCGCGCTCGTGTGTCCGCAGACAACGCCGAGGCGCGCCGTGCTCGTGGACGACGTCTTCACGACAGGCGCCACCCTTGATGCAGCCGCCCGCGTGCTGATTTCCGGAGGGTGTCTGGACGTACGCGCGGTGGCCGTGGCACGGTCGTGTTCGCTTGTCCGGCCGCAGTGAACAATGGCTCGCCACCTGATACACTCCATATGCTTTCACCCGGGTCTGTGGTTGCGGACGCTCAGGCGTCCTAGTCCAAGGTAGGCGCGGCCGAAAGGACCCACGTAAGCGGGGGGCCAAGCCTCGTCGCGAGCATGGCGCGCCTTAGGGGTAAGTCGTACCGCTCCGCCGCACATGCGGTGGGCGAGAGGACCGGTAGTGAGATCGCATCAAGCGGAAGTCCCGGTATGCGGGTGTGGGGCCAAAGACCAGGTCAGCCGGGTGGAAGCATCGAAGCGTCCTTATGGAGGGAGCCGTATGCCACGCGTACGACATCTGATAGCATCCGCCCTCGCTCTCATGTTCGCGGTGGCGGTGAGCGGATGCGCGCCTCAAACCGGGAATCCCCAGCTGGAGCCCAGGATCAGCCCTCCGGTCATCGCAGCCGAGGGCGTATTGAAAGCTGGTGTCGACCTCTCGTATCCACCGTTCGCGGGGACAGATGACGACAAGACGGCCGGTATAGACGTCGACGTTGCCGCCGCCATCGCCGAACGTCTGGGTCTGCGGCTGGAGCTGGTCGACGTCCCGCAGGCGGAGATGGCCGAGGCGCTGAACAGCGGCCGGATCGACATCATGCTCGGAGCGACTCCGATCACCGATGTCGTCCTGGCCGATGTGTCGAGCGCCGGGTCGTATCTCATCGACGCCCCCGCGATATTCTCCTTCACCTCCGCCGTCTCCACATTGACGGTGGAGGATCTGTCCGGCCGGCGCGTTGGCTCGCAGAGCGGTAGCCAGTCATTTTGGGAGCTCGAGTCTGAGTTCGGTGAGGGATTCCCGTCGTCCTACGAGACCCTCAGGGGTGCATTCGAGGCACTCGTAGCGGGCGAGGTGGACGTGGTCGTCGCCAGCGCAGCCGTGGGCGCGTACCTGGCTCGCGATTTCGACGGCGTGGCGTTCTCGGGGCAGTTCGCGCCGGGGGTACCGTTGGGTGTCGCCGTGAGAAAGGATGCCACGGAGCTTGAAACGGAGATCCGCTCGATGCTCGACGCTCTTGCCGCGGACGGCACACTGGACACGATTCGTGGCAAGTGGCTCGGCGACTTGCCGCAGCTGGATGTCCCGCCCGCCGGCTAGCAGCATCGTCCATCCCTGCCTGAATGGATATTGCGGGCGTAGTACACGCGAGTCCAGCTACTTTGCGGTATAGTTTTTCACCGTGGGTATCAGGGGGGCAGAGGCCCTCGCGCGTCTAACGAAGGAGGCTTCATGGGCAAGTCCAGGAAATTCCTCGTGCTGCTCACCGTCCTCGCTCTCGTCTTCAGCATGGGTATGCTGAGCGGCTGCGTGACGGAGACCACAGATGAGGGCGCCACAGATGAGGGCGCGACCGAGCCCGCCGCCATCACCGGCGTTGCCGACCTTGGCGAGGGCAACAAGATAGGCGTGCAGTCCGGAACCACAGGTGAGGAATGGGCGCGCGAGAACCTCGAGCCCCAGGGAGTCGAGATCGTGGCCTACGATGACATCCTGCTGGCGTTCTCCGCCCTACAGGCCGGCGACGTGGATGGCGTCATCAACGATCTTCCTATCAGCCAGGACATCGTGAAGGACGAGACCCGCGGCCTCGAGATAGTCGAGGAGATCCAGACGGACGAAACCTACGGTTTCGCGTTCAACAAGGAGGACACCGTCTTGCGTGACGCCATCAACTGGGCGCTCGCAGAGGTCATCGCCGAGGGTGCGTACGACGAGATCTACGAGACTTGGTTCGGCGCTGCCCCGATGTCGTATCCGGAGGCTGAGAGTGGCGCGACCGAGCGCCCTGCCGGTGATCTGCCGCTCACCACCCCCGGTATCATCGTCATCGGCTCCGATACCGCGTACCCGCCGTTCGAGAATGTCGAGGGTGGCGAGGTCGTCGGCTTCGACGTCGATCTGATGAATGCGATCGCCGAGAAGCTGGGCGTCACCATCGACTTCAAGAGCTACAAGTTCGATGCGCTGATCACCGGCGTGCAGGCGGGCACCGAGTTCGACATGATCGCGTCTGCGATGACGATCACCGACGAGCGCAAGCAGTCGGTGGACTTCTCGGACCCGTACATCAACTCGAACCAGTCCCTGGCGGTCAAGAAGGCCCAGTAGGCGTTTGCATGACTTGGTAGGCACGAGCATCACAAACTGATAGTTTTTGTGGGGCCGGTGGTACGTCCGCCGGCCCCACCTGCATCCGAGCCCCACAATGGGAGGGCCCGTGAAGTCGAAGCTTCGGGATGTCGTCGGGTATGGATCGGCAGCGGCCGCCGGGTTAGTGTTGCTCGCTTTGCTGCTATCGATGACCGGCCCCGAGCGCATCCTGTTCGAGCGTAAAGCTCCCCGCGGCCAGACGGGCACGGTGGACGATATCTACATCGTGTCGCCCGTACGCGACGTCGTGACCATCGGCAAGTCACAAACGAACGTCGTGACCGACCTCGCCGAGATGGACGAGAACCTCGCCGCCTCCCTGCATCGCACGCCCCCGGGTGCAGGACTCGGCAAGGGCCAGTGGGTGCTCGAGGCGGAGGAAACCAGCCCGAGCGTCTTGTTGAACGGCGCGCCGGTCGATGGTGCGCCCGTGCTGCAAGACGGCGACGTCATCGACGTGGGCGGGACCGAGGTGCTTCTCACCGCTGGGCGTAGAGGTATCGCCGGCGGTCTTGACTGGTGGGAGGCCGGACGCATCTCGCACACATACGCCTCGCCAAAGATCCTCCGGGAGGCGTTCCCGATGGTGGCCAAGGCGTTCCCGGTCTCGCTCGTGGCCGTTGTGCTGTCCTTTGGGCTCGCGATACCCGGCGGGTTGATGCTGGCGTTCATGAAGATGGCGAAGACACGCTGGACGCGGGTGCCGGCGACACTGTATGTGGACTTCGTTCGCGGTACTCCGATCTTCCTGCAGATCTTGCTCGTCTTCTTCGGCCTGACGCTTCTGCCGCCCTGGAGGATGCTCGTTGAGGCATTCCCGATCATCAACCGGCCGGGTTTGTTCGGCATCGACAACTCGATGTGGATACGCGCCGTCATAGTGCTGAGCTTCAACTCGGCGGCATACATGGCCGAGATCTTCCGTGCCGGTATCCAGTCGATCCACAAAGGTCAGATGGAGGCCGCGCGCTCGCTTGGCATGACCACGCCCAAGGCCATGCAGTTCGTCATCATCCCGCAGACGGTGCGCCGCATCCTGCCGACGATGATGTCCGAGTTCATCTTGCTGTTCAAAGACACCGCGTTGTTCGCCGCGGTGGGAATGGGTGAGATGGTGATGCGCGCGCGTGAAGTGGCGTCCACCACGCTCAACGTCTCGCCCTACCTGCTGGCAGCGGCATTCTACCTCGTGATCACCATTCCTCTCGGCCGGCTGGTGCAGCAGCTGGAGAACAGGCTTGCTCGCTCGGAAGGCGGCGGAGAGGCAACGTTCGCGAAGAGCACACAGGCCAATCTGGCTGCGGTCGCGGCGCTCAAAGCGCAGGCTGAGATCGCGGCTGCAGATCGCGAAAGGCACGGTGCCGGGCGATGAAGGAGGCGGCGATGGCCACAGCACACGGCACCGCCTTCGGCGGCGGGCCGATCGTCCGAATCCGCAACCTGCGGAAGTGCTTCGGACAGGTCGAGGTCCTGAAGGATGTCGACATGGACGTGGAGAGGGGCGAGGTGGTCGTCATCCTCGGCCCATCCGGATCGGGCAAGTCCACGCTGCTACGCTGCGTGAACCGGCTCGAAGAGCCCACGGGCGGCGAGATCTGGCTTGAAGGTATCCAGGTCAACCATCCCAAGACCAACATCAACGAGGTCCGCGAGCGGATCGGCATGGTGTTCCAGAGCTTCAACCTGTTCCCGCATCTCACCGCCAAAGGAAACGTCCTGCTGGCGCAACGCAAGGTGCTCAAGCGGTCGAAGGCCGAGGCCGAGCGCATCGCACTCGAGCAGTTGGAGCGCGTGGGCCTCGGCGATCGCGTGGACTACTATCCGGCGCAGCTCTCGGGCGGCCAGCAGCAGCGCGTGGCGATCGCCCGCGCGCTTTCGATGAACCCGCACGTGATGCTCTTCGACGAGGTCACCTCGGCGCTCGACCCGGAACTTGTGCGCGGCGTGCTCGACGTCATGAAGGAGCTGGCCCGCGGCGGAATGACGATGCTCGTCGTGACCCACGAAATGGGCTTTGCTCGCGAGGTCGCAAGCCGGGCGGTGTTCATGGACGGTGGCGTGATCGTCGAGGAGGGGAGTCCGGCCGAGGTCTTCGACAACCCCAGACACGAACGCACGAGAGACTTCCTCGGGCACATCACGTAGGCTGGTGTACCATTCCCCGGATCGCCGGGTATCTTCAGAATGTACGACCCTGTGCGAAGGAGGTTGCGTATGCAGATGACCGTGAAGGGCCGTCACATGGATGTCACCCCCGCCATCCGCGAGTATGCGGAGGAGAAGGTGGGGCGCGTCGCCAAGATCCTGAACCACATGCTGATGAGCGCCGAGGTGGAGCTCTACACCGAGCGCAACCGCTCGATCGAGAAGGCCCAGGTCGCAGAGGTCACGGTTTACACGAAGGGTCACGTCATCCGAGCGAAGGAATCCGCGCACGATCTCTACGCGGCCATCGACCTCGTGAGCGAGAAGCTCGAAAGCCAGGTGCGGAAGTTCAAGTCCAAGCTCATCGATCGCCACACCAAGGGTCCTTCGATGGCGCAGGTGGCCGAGATTGCTGACCAGGTGACCAGCGAGCCGAGCATCGTCAAGACAAAACGTCTGGCCAGCAAGCCGATGAGCACTGACGAGGCGATCTTGCAGATGGAGCTGCTCGGACACGACTTCTTCGTCTTCCGCTCGGAGGATATGGAGGGCACCAACGTGCTGTACCGTCGCAACGACGGCGATTACGGGTTGATCACCTCGGCGTGATGCGTCGGATAGGCCGCGAGACGGCACCTCCTTGAACGCGAAGGGGTGCCGTTTTCCTTGCTCGGAAGCCATTGACCAGCGGCCGGCGTCAATGTGTATAGTATTGGCACAACTGATAAGGCAACTAAGGAGTGCTGATACGATGCATCGATTCCTGCGGGTCCTGACGCTGGTCATGGTGGTCGTCCTCGGTCTCGTCACACTCGGGGGTTGCGATACGGACGCCACCACCTCTGGCGAGTCGGCACAGGAGAACGCTCCGCTGCGCGTGGGGCTCATCCCGAACATCGCTCCGGAGGAACAGAAGGCGAAGTACGAGCCCCTGAAGGAGTATCTGGAAGACGCACTCGATCGGCCGGTCGAGCTGTTCGTCGCCACGAACTATGCGGGCGTCGTGCAGGCCATGGTGTCCGGCCACCTCGACCTCGCCTATTTCGGGGGTGTCACGTACGCCCAGGCTTTGCAGCAGGTGGACTTGGAGCCGATCGTCACGGAGATAGATGCCGAGACCGGCACCCAAGAGTATTACAGCGTGATCATCGCCGGGGTCGACAGTGGCGTGGAGAGCTTGGCTGACCTCGACGGCAAGGACTTTGCGTTCGGCGATCCCGCTTCGACCTCGGGTTCGCTGTACCCGCGCAAGATGTTGGCACAGGCTGGTTACGACTGGCGACAGGATTTCGACCCCATCGCTGAGATCCTTTACTCAGGCGGACACGACGCGACGGCCAAGGCTGTGGAGAGCGGGACCGTGGCCGCGGGAGGTGTCGAGGGGCGGATCCTTGCCCGTTTGGTGGCCGACGGCAAGGTTGATGGTTCGCGCCTCAAGGTGATCGAGCGCACCCTCGTACAGGGGTATCCGTGGTGCGCCGTGGGCTCGATGGATCCCGGTCTGAAAGCAGAGATCCAAGAGGCGTTTCTCGCCATCGACGATCCTGCGCTGCTCGACCTGCTTCGCGCGCGCGGCTACGTTGCGGTGGACTCGGACGACTACGCCGAGCTTCGGCAGGATGCCAAGGAGTTCGGGCTGCTCAATCCGGAGGACGAGTGAGCGGTCCGCTGACCGCGATCGGGCTGGATTACTCATATCCCTCCCGTGACCGCGTGCTGCGCGGAGTTGGGTTCTCTGTCCGTCCAGGAGAGGCTGTCGCGGTCATCGGTCCGAGCGGAGCCGGCAAGTCGACCCTGTTGAGATTGCTTGCGCGCCTTGCCAGGCCGAGTGCGGGCCGAGTCACGCTCGGGGACGTCGATTTGCACGACACCTCTCAATCGCATGCACTGCGGGGTGCGATCGGCTACGTGCATCAGCAGCATGGCCTTCCCGCAACCGTCTCGGTTGCCATGGCAGTGTTGGGTGGCCGGATGCACGCATGGAGTCCGGCCAAGGTGTTCGCCGCGGCCGCCATCGGACCGACCAGCGCCGAGACCGAGCGTGTTGGCGCCGTGCTTCGCAGGGTCGGTCTCGAGGGAAGGGAGTTCGATCACGTCGGTGAGTTGAGCGTGGGTCAGCGTCAACGGGTCGCTATCGCGCGCACCCTCCTCCAGGCGCCTCAGCTCATCGTCGCCGACGAACCGGTGGCCTCGGTCGATCCGACGACTGCCGACAACGTGTTGCGATTGCTCGCTGGCGAGGCGGAGCGCGGCGCCATCGTGCTCTGCTCGGTCCATGATGTCGATAAGGCGCGCCGGCACTTCCGGCGCGTCATCGCGCTCAGAGAGGGCGCACTCGTTTACGACGGGGCGCATGACGATCTGACCGCAGTCCATGTCACCGAGGTATACGATGGGTGCCTCGCGTGAAGCCTCGGCCGCTCACGCGCCTGATGTGGCCCTCGGCTCTGTTAGTGGTCCTCGCGTGGGCCGCTCACAGCACCGAGGTGAGTATCGGCGGATTGTTCGGTGCTGAGGGCCGTGCGCAGATGGGCAGGTTCATCGGGGGCCTCTTTCCGCCGGAACTCTCACCCGACTACCTGTTCGGTCTCGTCGGACCAGCGATCGAGACGGTCCAGATGTCGCTTCTGGGGGCCGTCTTCGGGGCGATGATCGCGGCCCCGCTCGCGGCCGTCGCCATGCGTGCCCCCGGTCTCGACCACGCGGGCGCGAGAGGCTGGCGTGCGCATGCCCGTGCTCTTGCGTATGGAACTGCTCGCGGGATACTGAATGTGATGCGGACCATTCCGGATCTCGTCTGGGCGCTCATGTTCATTGCAGCGGTGGGACTCGGCCCGTTCTCCGGCGTGCTTGCGCTCACCGTCCACAGCGCCGGACTGCTGGGCAAGCTCTATTCCGAAGCCCTCGAATCCGTCGATCTGGCCCCTGTCCATTCGCTGCAGGCGGCAGGCGTCGGCGCTGTCGGGGTCCTCGTGTGGGGCGTTCTCCCGCAGGCGGCGGGACCGCTCATCTCCGTGACCCTTTACCAGTGGGAGTGCAACATACGTGCGGCCATGGTACTCGGGTTCGTGGGCGCGGGAGGACTCGGTCAGCGCATCGACCTGGCCATGCGGCTGTTCCGCTACGAAGAGATGCTGACGCTGCTCGCGGTCCTGCTACTTCTTGTCACTGCTGTCGATCGCTTGAGTGCGGCGATTCGAGGACGCCTCGTCCGGAGCCTGTGACGTGCTGTGGCCGAGGAGCCGGCCGGCTGTTTGAATGTTGACAGGCCATGACCGCACGCCTACTGTGACGAAGAGTGACCTGGCTCACACTATTCATCGCAGTAACGAACGAAGCTTGCATCACGCAGGGAGCCGGAATGGAGCACCTGATCTCCAGTGCGCTCATCGGAGAGATCGAAGAGGCCCTAGCGCAGGTCTCCGAGATTCGTGCGGCCCGCATCGTGACGTCTCCGGCGGGCACCATCGACGAGATCCATGTCCTCGCGTTGCCATCCAAGGCGCCGAAACAGCTGGTGCGGGATATCGAATCGACGCTGATGGCTGCATTCGGCATTGCCATCGATCACAAGAAGATATCCATCGCGCAGCTCGGCCACGAGAGCCTTCCGAGTGCGGTCGGATCTGGGAACGTTCATGCCCGGGCGCAGATCAGCAGCATCAACGCTGAAGTCTCCGGTGTCTACGTGAACATGAGCGTTGCCCTCGAGCTTGAAGGGGAAATCTTCACGGGTAAGGCGACAGGTCCTGCGAGTCGCACAGGGAGAGACCGCTTGGTCGCCGAGGCCACGCTTGATGCGATTGCTCAGTACCTGCAGGGGGCGTTCGCGTTCGCGCTCGAAGATGTGCAGATTCTGCGTCTCGGTCGAGAGAGCATCGCGGTTTCGTGCGTAGTGCTGGTGACCTCACTGGGGGAGCAGGCCTTCGCCGGCTCGGCACTCGTCCGACAAAACGAGAAAGACTCAATCGTCCGAGCTACGCTTGATGCGATCAACAGGCGGCTCGGCTTCTTGACAACCTCATAGAGACCCAGTTTGGGCCAACGCCGTGAGAACCGGTACGAACACTGTCGGCCAACTATCGAGCGGAGCGGACAGGGTTCTTCCATCACTAGCGGGGTGGGAGAAGACACCACTGAGACAGGGGGTCTTCTCACATGAAGCGAATCGCTGTTCTGTTTGCCTCTCTCGCTGCTCTCGTCATGGGCGGCGGGGCGATGTGGAGAATGTAGCCTTTCCGATCCAGCGGCGTTGGCTCAAGCGTTTGGCGGTCTCATGAGAAATCTTCCAGCTCGCTACAAGGCGTACGTCATCGTGCTAACCGCGGTCGCCATCGCTCTATTGGCGCTGGAGCTGCGGGAAGATGTGCTGTGGCCTTCATGGGTGCAGCTCGCTTCGTTCGCGATAATGACGCTTGTGGCGGAGACCGTCGCCTTCAGCGTGCCACTTGCGGGGTCCGTGTCGCTCGCGTTTTCCATCAACTTCGCTGTCCTGCTTCTCGGCGGAGGGTTGCCCGCAGTTGCGGTTGCGTCAGTCGGCGTCACGGTTGCAGACATCAGAGCCAGAAAGTCGCCCTGGATCATACTTTTCAACATGGCCCAGTTCACAGTAGCGGTGCTGGTTGCGAGCAATCTGCTCACGCTTTGCGGTGTGCCACCTGTCCTTTCATGGAATGCGGTTCCGGAAACGTCTCGCTTGTTGTTTGGGTGGAGCGTGAGCGCCGTAGGCCTCTCTGCGTCAAATCTCCTCATGGTCAGCTGTGGAATTGCGTTGGCGAGAAACATCACAATCCGCGAAGTCATCGAGACCCAGCAGGTGTCCGCCTTCACTGCGAGCATGGTGGTGATGGGTCTTCTCGGCATGCTGCTCGCAGTGACGGCAGATACCATTGGGCTGCTCGGGGTGGCGCTGCTTCTCGTACCCTTCCTCGCAGCACGGAGAACCTTTCGCGTGTACGTCGAGCTGTCGCAGGCATTCGCAGACACAGTGAGATCTCTGGTGGCAGCCATAGAGGTAAAGGATCCGTATACGCGCGGACACTCCGAACGCGTCGCCATGTACGCGAGAAGGCTTGCTGAAGCGCTGCGCCTGTCGCGCACCGAACTCGACGTGCTGGAGAGAGCGGCACTGCTTCACGACGTTGGCAAGATTGGCGTGAGTCTGCAGACACTAACCTCCCCCGAACAGTTGACTGCGGAAGAGGTCCACGCGGTTCGCCAGCATCCATCGCTGGGAAGTCAGCTTGTGGGGGATGTAGAGTTCTTGGCCGACATCGTCCCGATAATCCGGCATCATCATGAACGCGTCGACGGCACTGGTTATCCCGATGGCCTTTCAGCTGAGGACATCCCGAGACTCGCTCGTGTGTTGGCAGTTGCCGATGCCTACGATGCCATGACCTCTAATCGCGCGTATCGATTGGGCATGTCACCTGAGGAGGCGCTTACCGAAATGGAGCGGGTTGCCGGCACACAATTGGACCGACATCTGGCTGACGCATTCGTCAGCATGATTCGCAATGAGATCCGGGGACTCGCGTGAGCCATGGAGTCGCGCGACGCGTCATCCCGACGCTGCTGCTCCTAGCGGGAGGCATTGCCGTAGCGTCGGTTGTGCGTGCATCGTCAACGACTCCGGGCTTCAGCTGGCAGTCCCTCGCCGCGTTCACAGCGGCCTTTCTTGTCGCGTTGCTGCTGGTCGTGCGTCTGCCGAAGGGGGATGAGGCGCACGTCACACTCATGGTTTCGCTGACGGCGGTGATCGTTCTTGACGTGTTCTCCGCGATGCTCGCCTCTGTCTTGGCTGGAAGTCTCTATTTGCTTGGGAAGCGGGCCCACGCCAAGACCCCAGTCCTCCCAGACGTCTTGGAGATTGGCCGCTCGGTTGCGGCTATCGGACTCATGGCGGCATGGCAGCAGCCGCTCCTCCCGATGCTCACAGCAACGGCGGCGACAGGCCAGACGGTGTGGTGGATTCTGCTGGCCGGAGTCACGTACGCCGCTCTCGATCTCATGACTCTGGCGATCTTACAGCATTCACCGCGCAGTACGTTCGGCCTAATCCAGGAACTGTGGCGCCCTCTCGGTATGGTGTATCTCGTGCATATAGCCATGGCTACGGTTGTCGTGCGACTCTACTACGCGCCCGGCGCCTGGGTCTTTCCCATTGGCCTCCTGCTCACACTGATACTTCAAAACAGCTTCAATCAGTACCTGCGCATTCGCCGTGCGTATGGGGAAACCATTGACGCCTTAGCCCATGCCGCAGAGCTTGATCGTCCCGGTGATTCGGGTCACTCGCGGCGCGTCAGCGACCTGTCGGTGGCTGTTGGACGCAGACTACGCTTGGCGAATCGCGATCTGGAGCAACTCGGCTTGGCCGGTCTGCTTCACGAGATCGGCAGGATTGGCGACCGGAGTGAGGAGGGCACCGATGAGCATGATCGCAGAGGCGCAGAAATCGCGGCATCAGTCCCCCTTTTAGAGTCCGTCGCTCACTTCGTCTACTGGGAAGGCGGGGCATCCACTGAGCCGATTGGTCGCACGATCGTGCGGCTGGTCTCTCGGTATGACCGCATGAATGCGCGGCTCGGTGCCCCGGACGCGATTCGCGCGGTGAGGGAATCGATCGATGGGCTGACCGGACAAGAGGAACGGGTCATCGATGCACTGGAGGATGTGGTTGTCGCTCGCGCGACATCTTCAGGTCCGGGTGTTGTTGGATGATAGTCGTGGAAGCTTTGATGATAGGGCTGTTAGCGGCGCTTGTCGCTGGCGGTCGGATACGCAACTTAGCCAGCGAGAGACTCTGGGCAGAAGGGATCCTGCTCATAGTGCTCCCGTTCCAGATCATCTGGCCGCTAGCCACACAACATTTCGGGATTCGGTGCACATGGAGCGTCGCAGCATGGTTGCTCATGATGCTGGTCCTGTTCCTTGTGCTCGTAGCCAATTCACCGCGCCGAGTGATGTTACTTGTCGCTGCGCTCGGAGTGGCGGCTAACATGCTCGTTATCGGGTTGAACGGCGCCATGCCGGTCAGCATCAGCGCCATCTCGGAGATTGGCGCAACCCGCTCTTCGGCTCGTGCCCTGTTGGCGCAAGACTGCCTCTATCGAGAGCTGAGCGAGGATACGGCGGTCCCGTTTCTTGCGGATGTCATCCCCATTCCTGGACCCCGTTGGCAGCGAAGTGTCGTCAGTGTTGGTGATTTGTTGCTGGCTGTGGGCCTGGGGGGGTGGATATTCGTCGCGTGCCGCGACCATCGGTCCGAGGGAATCCGCCGATAACTCGAGAAGAGGTATTGCGTGTCGCCCAGATGTGCGATGCAATTCTCCATAACCTCAGAGGTCTCCAGCCAAGTCAGGGGGGCATCGTGGAGACGCGGAGAGATTTTGGTGTGCCGGATTTTGGCACGGTCATCGTGCGCGAGCAGCTGCTTGCGGTCTATCGGGCGCAACGGCTCGCACTGACGCTCGTTTGCGCACCACCCGGATACGGGAAGAGCGTCTTAGCGTCGCAACTCGCGCAGCACAGTGGATTTGATGAGGTCATCTGGGTGCGCGCATTCGATGAGGATGTTCAGGGCCCGAGGTTTCTTGTTGCCCTTGCCGATGCGCTATCTCCCAACTCCGAGAGCGTCGACCCCATGCGCCCGTGTTCTTCAGCGCCGACTCGGGACGATGCACTGCTAACCATCGGCGAAGGCCTCAAGATGCGCTCATCGGCATCAGTTTGCGTCGTGCTCGATGGCTGCAATCGCCTTGTGGACCTGACCATGCTCCAGGATCTAAGCGTCATCATTCGTCAGCTCACATTGAACGACAGCTCTTTGATCGTAACGTGCAGATCCTTATCGCCCGATGAGACACCTACCGATCCATCAACGGTTTGGACCGTCGATCAGAGCGATCTGCGCTTCAGCGAGCTCGAGTTGAAAAGATTGCAGGAGGTTCTCGGCTGCCCAGGGGGCCAGTCCGGTCGAGCCACGCAACTCATGGATCGATTCGACGGTCATCCAGCGTTGTCATCGCTGGTTCTCCGGCACGTGAGCCTGGATGAGGGTGTAATGCCTTCGCGAGACCTAGTTTGGTACGTAGATCACCTGGTTGCGGCCTTGTCTCCATCTGCGCTCAGGCTGCTGTACGTGGCTTCGCTCCTGCAGGAGGATGACGTCCGCACCCTTAGGCATTGCCACCTAGGCCAGTTGTCGGCAGCTACATGGGAGGAGGCAACAACTCTGTCGCCCCTCCTGGTCTTACGACAGGACAAGGAGTCCCATCGGTTTCGCATGCATGCAGTGCTTCGCGATTCCGTCCGTCGCCACGCTGTCGCCCGCCTGAGCGCTGAGTCTGTGGAGCGTGTGCGGCTGCGTGTTCTTCATCACCTTCACGCGTCGAGGGCTTTTCCGAGGATGCAGGCGATTCTGCAGTCCGAGTGCTCTGAGGCTGAGCTTGTTTACTGGTGTGAGGTGGCGGGTGCGGCCATTCTGCGGTTCACGGGTGCCCATGCGATGAATCAGGTGCTCGATTCGATACCCGCCTCAGTGCTGTCCGGGCAGCCGCGCCTGTTGCTGCTCAGGGCTACCACGTTGCGTGCGGAGGAAGATTTTCGCGAAGCCCGAGAGTGTGCTCGGCTTGCAGCGGAGCTTTCCGACGCCAGCGCCGACTCAGCCAGCTGGACGGAATGCATGCTGCTCATCGCTCGACTCGCCATCGACACGGGTCGCGTTCCGGACGCCCGGGATGCCTTGACAGCGCTTGAGCAGCGGCTGGGGGATAGACTCGACCCCGATTCCGCTAGGCTCGTGAACGCTTATCTCGCGGTAGCCGAGTCTCGAAGCGGTCACTTCCAGGCCGCTGTGGCGCGTGCAGCCCAGGTGCGTCAAGCCATCCACTCCTTCGATGATCTAGGTTCGGACGAGGCAGTGTTCACGATCAACTGCGTAGCCACCGTCGAGGGGCTCTGTTGCGGTCGTTGGTCTAGCGCAGCGCGCCTGATGTCCAGCGCGGCGAACAGGCATGACCTATCTGCATCACAGCGTGTTCTCGTACGTGCGAACCTCGGAGCCTGTCTACTGGAACTAGGGTCGCTCAGAGAGGCACTCCTTGTCTTGGACGAAGTTGTCGAGGCAACTGAAAGGGCTGGACTACAGCAACTGGCTGCGCATGCGAGGGGGACTCGCTCCAGTGTGAGATACGCCCTTGGCGATGTCGGCGGTGGGTTGGCCGACTACCAGGTGTGCGAGCCAGTGCTTGACCGGATGAGCCATGACTACGTCCGCGTAGCGGAGAGACTGAATGCGGCGGTGAGTCGTCGCGCGCTCGGACTATCGGAGGAGGCATTGGCCCTGGCCGAGCAAGCTCAGTTGATACTTCAAGACACTTCCGGATTCCTGTTCCTCAGCAATCTGGTTGACCTGGAGATAGCCGCGTCGCTCCTCTCTCTCGGAGATTCATGGTCTGCAGGAAGGTTGGCCGGTGCAGCGGTCGGAACGCTGCAGGAAGCAGGTGCCTGCAGTCACCTGCTTCGGGCCGATCTGGTGCTGACCGAGGCGGAGAGGCGCGAGAGCGACATTTCGTCATCTCTCGGCCGTCTAGACGCCCACGCGGATTACATCATGACCGGTTCGGCGAACTGGCTGACCGCGATGTACGTAAGGGCGTTCCCCGGGCTTCTCGGTCCGCTGGTCAAAGCGTTGGGAGCCGAGAGCGTCCCGCTAAGGATGCTGCTGATGCTTCCGCCTGAGACGATCGACGAGGGACTTGGGCTTGCCGGCGCACTTGTCGATGAGCGCGATGCTCAGGTGCTGCGCCGCCGCCGCGGTAGCGAAGCTCCGGCCCGATCTGAGGGCGAAGCGGACCTCGTCCATGCAGCTGCTCCAAGTCACTCCTGCTATGCGCGCTTGTTCGGTGGTCTCGAGGTCACGACAGCTGTTGGCATCGTGAATGAGGAGGGCTGGCGCAAGCGGAAGGCTCGGCTGCTCTTCCTCATCTTGCTCCTCAAGCAACGCCAGGACGTGCCTCGCGACGTCCTTCTCGAGCGCCTGTGGCCCGATATGGACGAGGAGCATGCCAAGCGGAACTTCTACGTCACGTGGAGCACCATGAAGCGGGCACTCGCATGCGGAGGACCCCCTTCCGCCGCGAAGCTGCTCGTGCAGTGCACTGGCGGCGTCTGTCGCATCACGCGGCACGTGCGCACCGACCTGGACGATTTCGATGAGGCGCTCACCTCGTTGCGCGCGGCAGCAGCGGCCGATGACGCCGATGTCGCGTTGAGCGCCGCGAGGAGACTTGTGGAGATCTACCGAGGCGAGTTGCTGCCAGGCGATGTGTACGAGGAGTGGTTCACGGAAGTGCGGGAACGCACCAAGCACGACTATTGTGATGCGATGATGACGGCGGCATCGATCGCTGAGGCGCACTCGGAAGCCGAGGCAGCGCTGCTGTTCTTGCGTAAGGCCTCCGCTGCCGATGCTTGGCGAGAAGACGTGTACCAAGCAATGATGCGGTGCCAGATGAACTCCGGTCAGCGGAGCAGGGCGATCGAGACGTATCTGTCGTGCCGTTCGCGTCTCACCGAGGATCTCGGTATCGACCCATCAGTTGAAACCACTCGGCTGTACCAGGCGGTCCTGGCGATGGAAGAGGGGCCTGGACTGTCGACTCCGGCGTAGCGATGACCGGTCCAAGCGTTTAGCTGTTGGTCAGCTTTCGGTAGGGTCGAAGGGGTAGGCTCCTGACTGCAGCGGTTCGGGAGACAGCCCAATGGGCCGAGTGCGAGGCTGCGGGCGAGGCAGTGAGGAGACGGGAGACCTCCTGAGGGGCACCGCCGTAGCCACAGCGGAGCGGGTCTTTGGGACTGACTGCGCAGAGCCGGGAATCACTGGATTCCCGGCTCGTTCTCGCGGGGCGGATGGCACCCCCCATGCTACAATCGCTTGGCTCCGACCACGCTTCAGAATTCGGGGGATTCACCTCGTATGGCGAACATCTTCACCAAGCTCCTCACCATGGGTGAGGGCAAACAGTTCCGTGAGTACGACGAGGTCGTCGCGCGGGTCAGCGCGCTCGAGCCATCCTTACAGCCTCTGTCTGACTCCGCGCTGCAGACCAAGACCGGGGAGTTCCGCGCACGCTACGCGCAGGGCGAACCGCTCGACGTATTGCTGCCCGAAGCGTTCGCCGTCGTGCGGGAGGCTGGCAAGCGTGCGCTCGGCATGCGGCACTTCGACGTGCAGCTCGTGGGTGGCATAGTGCTGCATCGTGGGAACATCGCTGAGATGAAGACGGGCGAGGGTAAGACCTTGGTCGCCACGTTGCCGGTCTACCTCAACGCACTTGCGGGCACCGGCGTGCATGTGGTCACGGTGAACGACTATCTCGCCAAGCGTGATAGCGACTGGATGGGCCGGCTCTATCGCTTCCTCGGCTTGGAGGTCGCGGTCATCCAGTCCGGCATGGAAGGCGAGCTGCGGCAGAGGGCGTACCAAGCCGACGTCACCTATGGGACCAACAGCGAGTTCGGCTTCGATTACCTGCGCGACAACATGGTGACGCGACCGGACTTGCGAGTGCAGCGCGGTCATCACTATGCCATCGTCGACGAGGTGGACTCAATCCTCATCGATGAAGCGCGCACGCCGCTGATCATCAGCGGAGCAGGCACTCGCTCGGCGGACACCTACAAGAGCTTCGCCAAGATCGTGCCCCGCTTGCGTCCCGAGGTGGACTTCGAGCTCGACGAAGCCAAACGCACCGTGGCCCCCACCGAGGAGGGCATCGAGAGGGTCGAACGCGCGCTCGACATCGAGGACCTGTACGCCGACCCCTCTGGTCAGCTCGTGAACCATCTCCAGCAGGCGCTGAAGGCACAGTTCCTCTTCCACAAGGACGTGGAGTATGTCGTCAAGGATGGCGAGGTCATCATCGTCGATGAGTTCACAGGCCGCCTCATGGTGGGCCGTCGCTACTCGGACGGTCTGCACCAGGCGATCGAGGCCAAGGAGCGCGTGCACGTACGCGAGGAGAACCAGACGCTCGCCACGATAACGCTGCAGAACTTCTTCCGGCTCTACGAGAAGCTCGCCGGAATGACCGGCACCGCCGTCACCGAAGATGCCGAGTTCCGCGAGATCTACAAGCTGCCCGTGGTGGTCATCCCGCCGAACCGCCCGATGGTTCGCGACGACCGCAACGATCAGATCTACCGCACGATCGACGCCAAGTTCGACGCTTCTGTCCAGCAGATCATCGAGTGTCACGAGGCCGGCCAGCCATGTCTGGTGGGCACCATCTCCATCGAGAACTCTGAGCGGCTCTCTGGGATGCTCAGGCGCCGCGGCATCCCCCACAACGTGCTGAACGCCAAGTTCCACGAGATGGAGGCACACATCATCGCGCAGGCCGGCCGCAAGGGTGCCGTCACGATAGCGACGAACATGGCGGGC
>JAJZRZ010000163.1 GCA_021850085.1 Actinomycetes bacterium
GATCTGACTGCCATCGCGCTCACGAAGGTGTCCAGACTTCTCGAGATGGCACTGTTGTCGCCTGTGGCCGTGTGAACGTACCATCAAGTTGTGTACGCTGCGGTGACTCGATCTGTGACTGGCAGCAGCATCCAGTTGCCGCAAGGGTATCTACTCAGAAATGTCCGGCCCGGATACTCGACGAAAGGAAGCTTCATGGGTGAGTACAACCGCAGCGGTATCTACATGGTCGGTGGTGTCGTCCTAGGGATGTTAGCTGCCACGATCATCGGTCAGCACAGGAGCCGACTACGCCCCGCCCTTGCCGGCCTCATCAGCCGCGGCCTTGATGCGAAGGATCAGGCGGCCATAGCAGTTGAAACGTTCAAGGAGCAGACCGATGACCTGTTTGCCGAGGCCGAAGCTATCCGCCAAGAACGCAGGGGGGAGACTCCTGGGGTAGTCACACAGGCAAAGCAAGCTTCAGAACCACAGCAGTAGAGGACCGATGGATTTCGCCGTCGTCCACGACCTGCCGGGCAGGCTTCGCTTCCGCACGGACCCCGCCTGCGTCACCGTTGAGGTTGTTCACGATCTGACCGGTGTCCTGCTTGCAGACGAAGTGATCGTAGATGCCCGAGTCAACGCCGTCACCGGCAGCGTCTTGGTGTTGTTCTCCCCTGCGGACCGGGACAAGGTGTTAGCGGCTGTCGATGGCTACCGCTTCGACGCCGACCGCGCGGTCGCCCGAATGGCATCGCTCATGACCCATGTACCCGCTGTTGGCGCAGGTGCGGGAGCACACCATGGTCACGGCCTCGCCGTGGCTGAGGTTGGTCCAGCTGGCCTCCTGAGATTTGCCGGGTACTTTCTACTTCGCCCTCTTCTCCCGTCTTTCGTGCGGATGGCGATGGCGATCTATCGATCGCTTCCGTTCCTGGCTCGGGGTCTTGCGGCTCTGTGGCACGGTCGTCTGAACGTGGACGTGCTTGATGCCGCCGCAATCGGACTATCGTTGGCTCGAGGTGACTTCCGTGCGGCCAGCAACATCACGCTCATGTTTGCCGCAAGCGAGTACCTTCAGCACTGGACTCGCGAGAAGTCGCGCGAAAGTCTCGCCGAGAGTCTCGCAGTGGATGTTGACGCGGTCTGGGTCAGGCGCGGCGATGTCCAATACCATGTCCCCTTGGTTGAGTTGCAGACCGGTGAGATCGTGGTCGTGAGATCGGGTTCTTCGATTCCCGTCGACGGCGTGGTCGTGGACGGTGATGCGACCGTCAACGAGACGTTGATGACCGGCGAGGCAATCGCAGTCGCTCGACGCGTGGGTTCAAGCGTCTATGCGGGAACGGTGGTCGAGGACGGACGACTCGACATCCGGGTGACAAGCGTGGGTGCCGAGACTCGGGTGAATGCGATAGTACGATTCATCGAGGAATCAGAGTCCCGAAGGTCGATAGCTGAGAGTCGAGCCGAGGCCCTTGCCGACCGCATCGTGCCGTACAGCTTCTTGCTTTCAGCCCTCGTGCTGCTTCTCACGCGAAGTGTGTACCGTGCGACCTCCGTCTTGTTGGTCGATTACTCGTGTGCCATCAGGTTGTCGACACCGCTGGCCGTACTGACAGCCATGCGGGAGGGTGCACAAAACGACGTCCTCATCAAAGGTGGCCGCTACATCGAGGCGCTGGCTGCGGCAGATGTGGTCGTGTTCGACAAGACGGGCACGCTGACCATGGCCAAGCCGTCAGTCGCGCATGTCATCCCCCTCAACGGATACTCACGTGAAGATGTGCTCTGCATAGCTGCGTGCCTCGAGGAGCACTTTCCCCACCCAGTCGCGCGTGCCGTGGTCCGCCAGGCGGAGGAAGAGGGGCTCGATCACCAAGAGGAGCATACCGAGGTCGAGTATGTGGTTGCTCACGGGATCGCCTCTCGATTGAGGGGTAAGCGGGTCCTCGTCGGAAGCGCCCATTTCGTGCACGAAGACGAACAGGTGCCGGCAGGTGAACATCAGGCACTCATCAGCGAGTGGGCGCACAAGGGTTATTCGATCCTGCATCTGGCGATGGACCAACAGCTCGTCGGCATCCTGTGTATCGAGGATCCGCTTCGGAGTGAGACGCCCCAGGTTGTCATGGCGCTGAGGTCTCTCGGCGTCAAGCGCATTTTGATGCTCACGGGTGATGCGACCTCAACCGCTGAGGCTGTGGCCGAAGCGTCGGGTATCGAGGAGTGGCAGGCAGGCGTCTTGCCGGTTGACAAGGCAGATGTCATCAGGCGACTCCAAGCCGAAGGCCACTCAGTGATCATGGTTGGCGACGGAATCAACGACTCCCCCGCCTTGTCGGCTGCGGACGTGGGTGTTTCGCTTCGCTACGGCGCCGACCTTGCTCGCGAAGTGGCCGATGTGGTTTTGGCGGGTAACAACCTCAATGAGCTGGTGTTTGCGCGACATCTTGCACAGACTGCCCTGCATCGCGTTCACCGCAACTTCCAGACGATCATCGGCCTCAACACCGGGTATCTGGGACTTGGGCTGGCAGGGCGACTGCAGCCGAGCGCGCTGGCGCTGTTGCACAACCTCACAACAGTGGGGGTCGCCCTTAACGCTATGCGACCCATGCTTGCCGCACCACGTGACGCTCAAGGAGGAGACAGTGATCACTAGCGCCATTGACGGCCGTATCCGCTTTCGAAGTCCGGCTCTTCGCGATCAGGGCCAAGCGGAGCGCCTGCAGGAACTGCTGGACTCGCTGGAGGGCGTGTCACTCGTATCGGCCAACCCCCGTACGGGCAGTCTGCTCGTCGAGTATCTGCCTTCTGTGCTTGATCAGCAGACGGTGATCGACGCAGTCGGATTGCCGAAGGTGGAAGTTGCGACTCGTCAGCGCGCAGACCGTCAGTCAAGCAGCCGCCAACGGTACATGCGAATCGCGAAGCGGGGAATGCTTGCATCGATGGCGGCACTGCTGTTGTTCGCCGTGTCCGATCGCGAGCGGGCGCACGTTGCAGCCGGCCTCGCGTTCTTGGCGTTCAACGCCTACCATCAGTACACGTATCGCCGCCGGCTGCTGGTCTAGGCGGAGCGAACCGGAGGAACTCTCCTTGTCAACTCAACGAGCTATGTGTGCAGAAGCTCCGCTCGCTCTCACGCTTTCTCGACCGCGATGAACTCCGCGAAGCGGGAGGCGACACTGTCGGAAGCAATGAACGACAACCTCGTGCCGTCCTCGGTGTGCTCCTCTGCCAGGACGTGGCCGCGCTCGTGGGCGAGACGCACGAGCTCCCCGCGGTCGTAGGGAATGAGCACCGTCCATGCCCGATCAGTGTGCGCCGCGACCATCGCGATGCGATTCTTCAGTGAATCGAGTCCCGTGCCGGTCTCGGCCGAGATGACGACGGCGCCAGGCATGGCGGCGAGCCTGGCTCGGTCCTGTTCGAAAAGCCGGTCAGCCTTGTTGTATGCGAGGAGCTGCGGCTTATCGGCCACCCCGATCTCCTCAAGCACGACTTTCACCGCAGCGATCTGCGCTCCCGCATTCGGATGCGAAGCATCCACCACGTGCAGCAGCAGATCGGCCTCACGGATCTCGTCGAGCGTCGACTTGAACGCTTCCACAAGCCCATGCGGCAGCTTGTTGATGAAGCCGACCGAGTCGGTCAGCTTCACCGCCCGTCCGTCTGGGAGCTCGAGACGTCGGGTCGTGGCGTCGAGGGTGGCGAAGAGCTGGTCTTGGACAAGGACTCCGGCTGCCGTGAGCGCGTTCATGAGGGTCGATTTGCCGGCGTTGGTGTAGCCCACG
>JAJZRZ010000164.1 GCA_021850085.1 Actinomycetes bacterium
GAGTTCACCGTCCGGGGCGCCGGCCACCACCGGCATCCCTTCGAGCAGCAGCGCCGTGGCCGGTGCGGGCACGGGCAGGCGGCCGTGCGCGCATTCGACGGAGCCTGAACCGACGGCCACCGAAGACGCCATGAGATCGGTGATGCCGAGCGTGTGCAGGCCGAGCGCGACGCCCACGGCATCCACGAGCGTATCGGCGGCGCCGATCTCGTGGAAGTGCACGTGGTCGACGGGCACTCCATGCACGCGCGCTTCGGCCAGAGCCAGCGATCCCAGCGATCGCAGGGCTCCAGCGCGTACCAGTTCTGGGAGTGGGGCCGCGGAGAGGATCTCCCGAAGCTCGGCCCAGTGGCGGCGCGGCGCCCCCGGCTCGGTCACGTCGAGTCCCACGCCCGCCACGCCACCGGATCGGCGATGCCGCACGACGACGTCCACCTCGGGCAGACCGATGTCGCGCACTGCCGCGCGCAGGATCTCGGGGTCGAACCCCGCGTCGATAAGCGCGCCGAGGAACTTGTCGCCCGAGACGCCGGTCGAGCAGTCGAGGTGGGCGATCACGCCCGGTGCACCGACTGGTTGATCCTGCTCGCTATGGAGGCGGCGCCGAAGCCGTTGTCGATATTGACCACGGCCATCCCTGACGCGCACGCGTTCAGCATGCCGAGCAGTGCCGCGATTCCGCCGAAGGAGGCGCCATAGCCCACCGAGGTGGGCACCGCGACCACGGGACAGGACACGAGCCCTGTGACCAGCGAGGGCAGAGCCCCCTCCATCCCCGCGACCACGATCACCACGGTGGCCTCCTGCAGCAGTTCCGAGTGGGCGAGGACCCGGTGCACCCCGGCGACGCCCACGTCGTAGAGGCGCGTGACCCGGTTGCCCATGACCTCGGCTGAGATCGCGGCCTCCTCGGCCACCGGAAAATCGGCCGTCCCGCCGGTGGCGATCACGATGTGGCCGAGCTGCGGACGCTCCCCGCGCCGGTCCACGAGCAGGATGCGCGGCTCTTCGAAGTATCGCGCGTCCGAGGCCACCTGCGCGACTTTCTGGAACTGGCCAGCGCTCGCCCGCGTGCCGAGGAACACGTCGCCATGCTCCAGGATCTCGCGTGCGATGGAGCGCACCTGTGAGGCCGACTTGCCTTCGCACAGGACGACTTCGGCAAACCCGCAGCGCAGCGCGCGATGATGGTCGATCTTCGCTTCGCCGATATCGCCGAAGGGCAGCCGCTTCAGGTGCGCTATCGCCGCCTCAGTGGTCTTCTCGCCCCGCGCCACAGCCTCGAGCAACTCTCGCAGTGTGTCCTGGTCCATCGGGCCTCCCATGTCACGGTCATCCGAGCCTGCTCCCATCGTACAAAGAGACGTGAAGGTTATACACTGTCAGAACACCATATGCAGAGGGCGGCCCTGGAAGTGCGTGTTCGCGATTCCATACAGCATCCGGAATGGCCCGTGCGGCTGATCGCCGGTGGCCGTCTGATCGCATCGGCGTTCGTGCTGTTCCTATACCTGCAGTGGGCTCAGCGCGATTTGGATCGAGCGTTCACCCTCGGCATCGGGGCCGCCCTGTTCACCCTGTGGTCGGTCGCGTGGCTGTACCTGGCCCTCCGGCCAAAGCCGATCGACATGCAGTGGATGCTCACCGCCACCGCGATCATCGACGGCATCGCGCTCGCATTGCTGAGCTCCTCGCTCCTCGCGTATCGCACGACGCTGTTCGGCTGGTACATGGTCGACGCCACCGTGTTCTCCATCCTGTTGCGCGGAAAGCGCTCGTGGCCCCTTGATGCGATCCTCGCCATCTCGTACGTCATCGGGGTGGTCGGCGGTTCGGGCATAGGCGACGTGACCGATTTCGTGCTCATGGCTCTCAACGTGGGCGCGATCCTTGCCGTCGGCATCGCTGTACACCTTGTGCTGGGCAAGGAAGAGCAGCACCGCGCTCAGATCGCGGCACAAGCCGCGGAGGTGGTCGAGCTGAACCGCAGGCTCGAACGCAGCGTGGCAGAGCTGCGCGCAGTCACCGAGATCACCGAACTCATCCACTCGACGCTGGACATCGAGACCGTCGGTCCCGCGCTGCTCGACATCCTCGAGAAGGTCATCAGAATCCCGGCCGCCGCACTGTTCGTCATCGACAAGACCAAACAGGAGACGGTCTTTTCGGCGAGCAACGTGGGGACTGGCGCCATACAGCGCTCGTACTCCGGCCTCGAGCTCGCCGGAGCACTGCGCCCGAGCGGCAGCGAGGGAGCGCTTTCCTGTATCGAACTTGCCGACCACAACCAGATGATCGTCGTGTTCTGTGCCGACGGAGAGGCGATCGACCAGCTCAAGGACGACGACCGGATCGTCCTCGGCACGGTGGCCTCCGAGCTGGTGGTGGCGGTCGAGAACTCCCGCCTGTACCGTCTCACGAAACGAATGGCGATCACCGACGAGCTCACCGACCTTTACAACTACCGGTACCTGCAGCAGCGCCTCGACGACGAGCTCGGTCGCGCCGAGCGGTACGGCAAGCGGCTCTCGCTCATCATGCTCGATCTCGACGACTTCAAGCGCGTGAACGACACGCACGGGCATCTTGTCGGGGATTCGGCTCTTTCCGAGGTCGGCCAGCTGCTCAAGAACACCGTGCGGGAGGTGGATGTGGTGGCGCGCTACGGCGGCGAGGAGTTCACAGTGATCCTGCCTGAGACCGACGCTTCGGGCGCCTTCATCGTCGCCGAGAAGATCCGGGAGGCGATCAGCATGCACCGCTTCGTAGATGCCGACGGAGCGCGGAGCGTGCACCTGACCGCCAGCATCGGGCTGTCGAGCTATCCCGCTCACTCGTACGACAAAGAATCGCTGCTGCGCTCGGCGGACGATGCCGTCTATCACGCCAAGGCCACCGGCAAGGACCGAGTCCGTGCCCCCCGGCTGAAGCTTCGGCGCCTGCCGGCCGATGAGGTCACCGAAGGAATCAGTACGGAGGTCGCCGAATGACCCGCATCGCTTTTCTGGGACCCGCAGGCACCTTCAGCGAGGTGGCGCTCTTCTCCATCGCGCTGCCTGATCCCGACCCCGTTGCCTGCACGAGCATCGCCGAGGTCTTCGAGGCGGTGGAGCGGGGCAAGGCCGACGTTGGGGTCGTTCCCATCGAGAACTCCATCGAAGGGTCCGTGGCGGCCACGCTCGATTCGCTGGCGTTCGACACCTCGCTCGAGATCCAGCGCGAACTCGTGCTCGACATCAGCTTCGCCCTGGTCACCGCGCCCGGAACGAAGCTGGCCGACGTGAATTGCGTGGCGGCACATCCTCAGGCGGGAGGTCAGTGCCGCAGATGGCTCGAGCGCCATCTCCCTGGCAGGACCGTCATCGCGGCGAACTCGAACGCCGAGGCGGTTCGGACGGCGGTTGCGACGCCCGGCATGGCGGCCCTCGGACCGGCGCTCGCTGCCGAACTCTATGGCGGCGAGGTGCTGGAACAGGGCGTGGAGGACTATGCGGGGAACCAGACGCGTTTCGTCGTCATCGGTCACGGCATCGTGCCCCCCAGCGGTCACGACAAGACCTCGCTTGCGTTGTTCATGAAGAAGGATCGGCCGGGTGCGCTGCTGATGATCCTCTCGGAGTTCGCGTACGCGGACATCAACCTGACGAAGATCCAGAGCCGGCCCACGAAACGGCAGCTCGGCGACTACATGTTCTTCGTGGACCTCGAGGGGCATGCGGAGGACCCGGAGATCAGGCTCGCCCTCGACTGCCTCCGACTGAAGTAGAGCGAAGTGAAG
>JAJZRZ010000007.1:0-5912 GCA_021850085.1 Actinomycetes bacterium
TCATGGAACTCGCGTTCGCAGCATTCCTTCTGATCGTGATCATCGTCGGCTCGATAGCGCTTGCCATCGGGGTGCCGCTCGCCTTCGGGGTGATGCTGTACGACGTGGTCCAGGACCGCAAGCAGCGAGTTGCCGAAGCCAAGGCCCCGGTCCGCGAGGACGCGCATATCAGCATCGCTGTGAAGCGCGGCATCGCCCGCTCCTACGTCATCCTAGGCAGCGCGTTCTGGTCGGCAGCCACCTTCGCTGAGCCGTACTCGGGAGGTCAGTCCGAGGCGGGTACTGCGCTCATGGCGGCGCTCATCCCCCTCGGAGCGTGCCTCATCACCCTCGTGATCGGCTGGTACTGGGAGCGCTTCACCTCCGGCGTCCTGATGCTCGCGGCGCTCGGCGTGCTCGCGTGGGGCGTCGTGTACCAGTTCGACGTGCAGACCTGGCTCATCATGACAGTCATGCTGCTGGGCCCCATGGTCACCGCGTCCGTCCTGTTCTGGCTCGCTCGCCGCGATCAGGATGCGTACGAGCTCGCGTTCTCGCTTCCCCCGCAGGTGGCCTTCGCCTTCGCCGCCCGCAGCCAGCTCGACGCCTGACACCAGACGCTCGCACCGCACGATGGCGAAGGCCGGTCGAACCAGGGCGACCGGCCTTCGCTGGTGCCCCGGCGCGAAGTGGCTGCTACTGTGCTGAGTGAACGCCGCTGTGCTACGCGACATCCCGGAGGATCCATGCACGACAAGCATCGCAGTCCCGCCGAAGCGGCCCTCGAGCGCACCGCCCGGCACGACCACACCTTCGGCCAGGACCTGCGGCGTCCCGGGGAGCCGAGGACGCGCGTCGTGATCGCCCTCACCGCCGTGACCATGGTGGTCGAGATCATCGCCGGCACAGCCTTCGGCTCGATGGCGCTTCTGGCGGACGGTCTGCACATGGCGTCGCACACCACCGCGCTCGCGATCACGGCGGTGGCGTACGCCTACGCCAGACGCAATGCCGGCAACCGGCACTTCAGCTTCGGCACCGGCAAGGTCAACGCGCTCGCCGGGTTCACCGGCGCGGTGCTGCTCGCCATCTTTGCGGCGATCATGGCGTGGGAAAGCTTCGGGCGCGTCATGAACCCCGTGGAGATCGCGTTCGACCAAGCGATCTGGGTGGCGGTCCTCGGACTCGCGGTCAACGGCATCAGCGTCGCGATACTCGGCGTGGACGAGCATCCTCACGACCACGAGAGCGCGGCCGCAGGGCACCACCACGACCACAATCTGCGCTCGGCATACCTCCACGTACTCGCCGACGCGCTCACCTCGGTGCTGGCGATCGGCGCTCTGCTCGCGGCGAAGTATTTCGGCGTCGTGTGGGTCGACCCGGCCGTCGGCCTGTTGGGTGCGGCGCTCGTCACGCGGTGGTCGTGGGGCCTCCTCAAGGAGACCGGGAGTGTGCTGCTCGATCGCCAGGCACCAAAGGCCACGCTGGAAACGCTGACTGCGGCCGTCGAAGGCGACGACAGCGTTGTGACCGACCTCCACGTGTGGTCCATCGGGCCGAGCGTGTATGCCGGGATCCTCGGGGTCGAGGGGCCGTCCCGCCTCGACGCGGCAGCCTACCGAGCACGCGTGCCGCAGGCGCTCGGTCTCGCGCACCTGTCGATCGAGGTCACGCACCCCGACGGCTCGACCCGGGAAACGAACGAGCCCCCGGTCGTGTGACCGGGGGCTCCAGGAAGCGCATCCATCAAGCGAGCGCGCTGCGCCTTTACTGCGCCTCGTACAACTCCTCGAAGAAACCGCTCGCACGGACCGTGACGGTCACCGGCCCTTCGCCGCGGTTGCGCCAGAACCATCCGTGGGTGCCGTCCATCGGAGCCACGAACACCCCCGCCGCCGACTCCTTCTGCATCTCAGCCCAGTAGCTGGTGAATTCGTCGCCGGCATCGGGCTTCTCACCGTGCATGTCGAAGTTGACCGGACCGCCCTCGCTCACCCACTCGAAGACCATCCTCTCGCCTTCACGCATCCGCACCTTCACCTCGACACCCTCGCTCGGCTGCAGGGTGACCGAGAGGGAATCGGTGCGCATGGCCACGTCGGTCTTGGAGACGGTGTCGGCCAATGCCGCCGATTCCTGCGCCGACAGGACCCGGCCGCCGAAGGCTCCGCCCCCGTCTTGCCCGGCCATCTTCGTAAGCCCGAGAGCCCTGCCGACACCGGTCGGGTCGATCCCGTACTCGGCGGGCAGTATAGCGAGCACCAGCACGATCGCGGCCACCACTGCCGCCCCCGCCGTGGCCCGGAGCAGCTGCTCCTTGCTGGCTCCGTGCTGGGGGTCTGAGTGGTGAGCGGACGCCGAGGCCGCGTTGCTGGAACGCTGCGCCGAGCGGCGGTTGCGTGGTTCGTGGTTCTGAATCATCAACAGGTCCTTTCTAGCCGGCGAACAAGCCGGTGAGCTGGTAGCCGATCAGGACGAAGCCCGAGCCCATGAGCGCGACGTTGGTGGCGAAGGCTTGCCGCTGGAACGAGGCCGTGCGTCGCCACGCGGTCATCGCGATCAGGATGGCGGCCAAAGCCAGCACCTGCCCGATCTCAACCCCGACGTTGAACGCGAGGATGTTTGCGATCAGGCCTTCGCGCGAGAGCTCGAACTCCTGCAGCTTGGTGGCGAGGCCGAAGCCATGGAAGAAGCCGAAAACGAGCACCATCAGCCGGGGGTTCGGGCGGAAGCCCAGGAATCGTTCGAGCCCGCCCACGTTATCCAGCGCCTTATAGACGACCGAAAGACCGATGATCGCATCCACGACGTACGCGCTCACGTTGATGCCGCCCACGACGCCGAGGATGAGCGTGACGCTGTGGCCGACCGCGAACAGCGTGACGTAGTGCCACACGTCTTTCATGCGGTACAGGAAGAAGATGACGCCCACCAAGAACAGCAGGTGGTCGTAACCGGTGACCATGTGCTTCGCCCCCAAGTAGATGAACGGCACGATCTGCATGCCGGCGTTGGCCTGGAGGAACGCCTGGTCACCGGAGGAGACGCCGTGCGCGAAAGCCTGCGGCGCGAATGAGAGCCATGCTGCCGCCACCGCGCCGAGGAAGGCCAGCGACCTCGCCCACGCGGGTGGAGGCGCCATACGACGGCCGGCTGTCGGCGCAAGGACGCCGGCCTCAAGAGGTTTGCTCATGGGGATAGGAGACCTGCCTTTTCTGTCTGGAAGTCGGGAACCGCTGTGCGCTAGGCCGTGCCGCTGGCCTCAGATCCGCAGGTTCGCCGAAGGGTTCATCATCCTGACGGCCGAGGTGCGTTCGGGCACGCATGGCCGCATGACGCCACCGTACGATGCGCGATGACCCCCGCTCACGTATGCCAAGCGATCGGTGACCTGCGCCACAGCCACACCCACGTCCCTACGCGTGCTTGCGGGGCCCGCATGGCAACACGTGTCCGGGGAGCACGACGCCGTCGACACGACGCTGCCGCCTCCCACGATGAATGCGAAGGCGATTACGGCGAGCGAGAGGAAGATGGCACGGATCGCGGTGGACATGGCGTACAGGGTAGCAGCACAGACGGAATTCGACCAGTGGGGGCCTTGGGCTGGGGGCTGGGGGCTGGGTATTGTGTTCGGGAGCCGGTGTGAGTTCGCCACTTCATGGACACCCGTGACGGAGCAGTCCGACGGTAGCGCGTGGGTCGCCACCTCGCAGGTCTGGTACGGCCTGACTGAGAGCTTCGAGTACCTGGTGGTGCCCGCCGAGGCAGGTTACCGAATCGCCCAGCTGCGGATGCGCTAGCCTCGGTCCGGTGGCGGCGGTGCCGCATACGTGAATGAGGAAAGGTCCCATCCCCCATACTCGCCCGCGATCGCGTAGACACGGTCCAGGAAGTCGAAGATCGCCTGACGCGGGTCGCCTGACTCGATCGCACTCTGGTACGGCATGACCCACTCACCCATGTGCCCGATCCATGCGGCGCCTGCTGGATTGATGGGAGCGAGCTCACACCCTTGCGGCTTGGGGTGAATGTAGGCGTAGAAGACGGGGGCGGGCGAGGATTCATCTCCGGGCCAAAAGCCTGCGTTCATGAACTCCGCATCCAGGTCGTAACGCATGATGTAACCGCGATCTTGCGGAGGCACGGCCTTCTTGCCAGTGAACCTCAGGACGGCCAGATCGAAGGCTCCCCACCAGAAGGGAACGTGCGTCCTGCCGAAGAAGGGAGAACGCCACTCATCGAAGACCCCCCGGACTGCCGAGATCACGGTCCACCATCGCTTGACTGCCGCAGGATCGTACTCGGCCGGACGCACGTCAGACGCCATCGGGGTGGTGTCCTCCACCTCCTGCGGCTTGTCCCACATGTCGACCGCGACCCCGTAGTTTGCGTATATCTCCGAGACTTGGCGCCACACATCGGCGACAGTCGGCTGACTCACCAGAGCGATCTCAGACAGACGCCCATCGCTGATAGCCACTTGCAGCCGATGATCCATGAAGTCCAGAGACACCTCGATGTTCGCCGTACCCCACGGCATCGCCCCGGTCGTGAGGCCACGGGCCCCCACCTCAAGTGAGGAAGCGAGCCACTGCGGCTGCAGCGGCGCGAGAGCGAGCTTCGTCTTCCCAAGGATCTGCGTGTACAGCTGCACCGTCTTCTTGGTGCCCGCCCACTCGTGGTACGGAAGCGCCGGCCACTCATTGGGGAGCTCAGTCATGTCGCCATCCCCTCCTCGTGATGAATATCCCCCATCATCTGAGACCTGCCTCCGCCGCCTCGCTCACCGGGCACACCATGGCATCCTAGACCCCTGCGGCGAACAGCGTCGTCACGTAGACCACGTACGCAGCCAGGAACACGACACCAGCAAGGCGACCGATACGCCCGCGCCACACAAGCAGCGGAGTCACGACCAGCGCAGCGACAAGCATGACCCAGGTGTCGACCGTTGCGATTCGCTCGACGACTTCGATGGGGCGCACCATCGCCGTGAGTCCAAGGATTCCCAGGATGTTGAAGATGTTGCTGCCTACAACGTTGCCCACCGCCACATCGGAGTGGCGCCTGATGGCGGCCACTATGCTCGTTGCGAGCTCAGGCAGTGACGTTCCTATCGCCACCAAAGTCAGCCCGACAGCTGCCTCGGAGACGCCCAACGCGAGTGCGATCTCGGTGGCGCCTATGATCAGCAGCCGCGAGCCGATAACCAGCGCCGCGAGGCCGCCTGCGACATAGGCGGCCCCGACCCACGCCGATCGAGGGCCCTGAATCTCCTCGGACTCATGTGTATGCACCTCGGCCGACGGCTGGCCCGGGTCTTTGGTCTCCACGCGATACGAGTACCACACGTATACGGCGACACCGATCGCCAGCAGAACTCCGGCGGCTCTGCCGATGACACCGGTCTGGACGATCAGAAGGAGTGCGACCGAGGAGCCTATCATCCACGCCGAATCCCGCCTGAGACTCGCCGGCCTCACGGCGATGGGTGCGATCACAGCCGCGGCCCCCAAGACACCGAGAACGTTGAAGATGTTGCTTCCCACGATGTTGCCGACAGCGATGTCAGAGCGACCCTCAAGGGCTGCGCCGAGACTCACCACGAGCTCGGGTGCTGACGTGCACCACGCAACGACCGTCATGCCGATCAGCAGCGGCGAGACGGCGAAGCGCCGGGAGATGGCCACAGCTCCGCGTACGAGTAGTTCGCCACCGCCGAAGAGAAGCGCGAAACCCGCAGCCGTGAAGAGATACATCATGCGCAAACCACCTACTCGACCTCCTGTTCGGCACAGCGCATCGATCGTGACCGGCAAAATGGGGCCGCCGGGACGACTTCCGGGTTGAATGCAGACTTGGCGCCGAAGGTCGCCGCGTAGGTACGGGAGACCGGGACATCGAGTCCGTGATGACGATCTCCCTGC
>JAJZRZ010000007.1:5922-19908 GCA_021850085.1 Actinomycetes bacterium
TCGCCCTGCACGGGAATGCCGTGGCGACTACTCACCTTCGGTTGACTACAGACTATAGCAGCAAAGGCGGCAGCGGTGTCCATGCTCTGGATGCGTCAGCCTGGTCCGATCTACATCGCTCGTCAACACCCGAGCAGGTCTTCGATGGACCCCAGCGGCGACGGTCGCCGTATCCTTCCCCCGTCCTGGGCATAAGAAACCGACAGTCAAAGGAAGGTGGACATGCATAGGGTAGTCACACCGATAGTCGCTGCAGGCCTTGTCATCGTTGGCCTGACCGGCATCATCGTGACCGCAGCGCACCTCCAGCCTGTCGCCCCTGCCGGAACAGCGCCCGCGAGCGGTATGGACGCCATGTTCATCGAGCAGATGATCCCGCACCACGACGATGCGATCGAGATGGCGGAGCTGGCGCTCACTCGTGCCGAGCATCCGGAGATCAAACAGCTTGCAGCAGACATCAAACGGACACAGACCGCCGAGAACGCCCAGATGCGGATCTGGTACCGAGAATGGTTCGGTACCGCTGTCCCTGATGTCGGCGGTTCGTCCTCGATGATGGGTGGCATGATGGGCTCTGGCGCCACGGACATGGCTGACCTCGAGGTCGCTGAGCCATTCGACAAGGCGTTCATCGAGGCGATGATCCCCCACCATCAGACTGCGATCATGATGTCGCGGATGGCCGGCGGTGCGTCCGGCAGGTCTGAGATGCGTGGGCTCACGTCATCGATCATCGATGCGCAAAGCACGGAGATCGACAAGATGCGGGCGTGGTACGACGAGTGGTACGGGCTCTGATCATCCAGGTTGCACCCGAAAACTGAAGGAGTTGGACGCCCCATGATGAATCGAGGATACGGCTACGGTTACGACATGATGGGTGGTTACGGCTGGTTCGGTGCATTGCTCATGTTCTTCTTCGGCGCACTGGTCATCGCCGGTATCGTGCTTCTTATCATCTGGGCGGTACGAACCTCAACCCACCATCCTGCTGCCGGCGGAGGAACACTGCCCCCAGGAGGGGTGGGACATGACGAAGCCGTCGCAATCGCCAAGCGCAGGCTCGCGAGCGGCGAGATCACCAAGGACCAGTACGACGAGATCATGCGCGCGCTGGGCGGCTAGCGATGCCGGAGCACCCTGCCAATCATGTCGCAAGCTCCCACGCACACGATGCTCGATCCTTGGACGGCGGCGAACCATGTGTTTGAGGGACGTTCCTCGGTCGATGAGTCGATGCTCACTGGCGAATCGGTTCCGGTGTCGAAGTCGTAGCAAGCCACCGGCGAGCAGGGGACTCCGTCACCGCAACTCACAACACAAAAGGCCCTCGACCGGAGTCGAGAGCCTTCGTTGTGTTGATGGTGGGCCGTATAGGGATCGAACCTATGACCTTGGGATTAAGAGTCCCCTGCTCTACCAGCTGAGCTAACGGCCCGAACGCTCGCACATTGTAACCGCTGCCCGAAGGGTCGCAAACCTGCTCCTTCGGCACGTCACGGCCCGCCAAGCGGGTGGTGACGCTGAAGCACTTGGGGTGGATGACGGGACTCGAACCCGCGACCTTCGGAGCCACAGTCCGACGCTCTAACCAACTGAGCTACACCCACCATGAGTGGCTGGCACGCCCGGAGGGATTCGAACCCCCGACCTAGAGATTAGAAGTCTCCCGCTCTATCCAACTGAGCTACGGGCGCATCTTCTTTCGGGGCCTCGGAAAGTGCCGAGAGCAAACGGTACGTGGCGAGACCCCTGTTGTCAATCATCGACCGGCTCCGCCCAAGACGGAGCCGGGGACAGCGCTGGAGCGGCGGACGGGACTCGAACCCGCAACAATCAGCTTGGAAGGCTGATGCTCTACCAATTGAACTACCGCCGCACATGGTCGGGCCGGCGGGATTCGAACCCACGACCCTCTGCTCCCAAAGCAGATGCGCTACCAAGCTGCGCTACGGCCCGACCCCGCTCTCGCGGGACCCTCGAAAAGGCCCGTGCTCAAGAGCATCGCCCAGTATAGGGGCGTGGAGACCCAGGGGCAAATACCCGAGTTGTCTGCCGAGTTGCCTGCCAGGCCCCGCCTAACGCTCGAGCTTCTCGCGCAGCGCGCGCAGAGCCGCGCCCCGGTGCGAAATCGCGTTCTTCTCCTCAAGCGAAAGCTCAGCCATCGTACGCCCCGGCGTGGCTTGCGGCCAGAAGAGCGGGTCGTAGCCGAAGCCGCCGTCCCCGCGGGGCTCGAAGCCGATACGCCCCTCGCACGAGCCGTCGGCAACCGTCTCGTTGCCCTCCTCGTCCACGAAGACCACGACGCTGCGGAAACGTGCCTCCCGTCGCTCGGCGGGCACCTCCTGCATCTCCGTCATCAGCTTGGCGTTGTTCTCCGCGTCGTTCGAGCGGCCGCCGCCTGCGTAGTGGGCCGAGATGACGCCGGGCGCCCCGCCGAGCACGTCCACCTCAAGCCCGCTGTCGTCGGCGAGTGCCGCAAGCCCGCCGAATGCCTCGTGGTACGCGTACGCCTTGAGGCGTGCGTTCTCGAGGAACGTCGTGCCCGTTTCCTCCACCTCAAGCGGTGCCGCGCCGAGATCGGCGACCGTCACGAACTCCCGGCCGGGTATCGCGAGCGCCGAGCGGATCTCCTCGAGCTTGCCGCGGTTGCCCGTGGCCACCACGACCCGTAGCACCTCACCCGCGCTCACTGTAGACCTCCAGTTCCTCGACCATCAGGCGTCGCTGGAGCGTCACGAGCGCGCTCGTGCCCGACAGCGCCAGGTCGAGCAGTTCGTTGAGCTTGGCGCGATCAAAGGGCGTGCGCTCGCCCGTGCCCTGCACCTCGATGAAGCGGCCCTTGCCGTCGCAGACGACGTTCATGTCCACCTCGGCCACACTGTCCTCCGGGTAATCGAGGTCGAGGCACGCCACGCCGTCCACCATGCCCACCGAGATCGCGGCCACGTGATCGAGCGCCGGCAGCTCCTTGATGCGTCCCGCTTCGCGCCATGTGGCTAGCGCGTCATAGACGGCGAGGAACGCCCCGGTGATCGCCGCCGTGCGCGTGCCACCGTCGGCCTGGATCACGTCGCAATCTACGTTCAGCGTGTACTCGCCGCCGAGCCCGCCCAGATCGATTACCGAACGCAGCGAACGCCCGATGAGCCGCTGTATCTCGTGCGTGCGGCCGCTCGGCGCGCCGGCAGCCACTTCGCGCCGCGTGCGCGTGTGAGTTGATGCTGGCAGCATCGAGTATTCGGCCGTGACCCAGCCCAGCCCGCTGCCACGGCGCCACGAAGCCACCGAATCGCTGAAGTTGGCTGCGCAGAGCACCTTGGTGTCGCCCAGCTCGAACAAACACGAGCCATGCGCGTGACGCAGATACCGCCGCGTGACGGTGACCGGTCTCAGCTGTGTTGCCTCACGGCCTTGCGAGCGCTGCACGGCTCCTCCTTCAATCGATATCGAACGTGTCCATCTCGTCGGCGACAGCAACCTGCCCGTCGAAGATATCCGCGGCCTCGGCCCGGGCGCGCTGCCGGTCCACCGTCGGCCACAGATGCGTGAGCACGAGCGTACCCGCACCGGCGTCCCGGGCGAGCATGGCGGCCTCGGCCGGCGTCATGTGCGGCGCGCGGCCCGCGTACTCCGGCGGCATGGTGGCCTCGGCAAGAAGCAGGTCAGCGCCGCGCGCGGCTTCAAGGACCGCCTCGCCCGGCTTGGTGTCCGAGGTGTAGCACATGCTCCGGCCCTCGGCCTCTGCCACCAGCGCATACGCTTCGCCTGCGTGCTCCACGCGCCGAGGGGTCACCCGCAGTGGGCCGACCTCCACGCTCCGGCCGGCTTCGAACTCGTGGACCTGAAACGCGTTCGCGAGCTCATCGGCCGCGTGACCGCCGAGCACGGCCTGCATGCGCCCGAAGAGGCCCGCCGGCAGATGCAGCGGCAGCGGCGGCATCGGGCCCGTGGGCGCGTACCGCAGCGCCGACTGCAGCGCGTAGACGTCCGCGAAGTGGTCGATGTGGCCGTGCGAGACGAACAGCGCCGCCAGATGCGTGGGGTCGATGACGCGGCCTAGGTTCGAGATGACCCCGTTGCCGCAGTCGAGCAGGACGGAGGTGCCGCCGTGCTGCACGAGATGACCGGCGCATGCACGACCGGCACCGGGGTAGGACGCGGCGCTGCCGAGCACGGTCAGTCGCACGTCCCCACCTCCTCGTAGGTGGCCTGGCGCCGGCGTAGCTCGGGGGTGAGCATCGATCCGAGCTCGGCGAGCGACACGTGCTCCGCAGTGGACACGTGCCGGCCGAGCACGCGTGCGCCCAGCTCGAGGAACTCGTCGGGGTCGCCGGTGGTCGCGAAGACCTCGGAGCGCGGGTCGCCCGCCTCGGCAAGATGCCCGCGCGCGGCAAGCGTGTCGGCCACTTCGTGCGCTGTCTCCTCGGCCGAGGAGATCAGCCGCACGCCGGCGCCCAACACCTGCTGGATGGGTGCTGTGAGCAGCGGAAAGTGCGTGCATCCAAGCACGAGCGTGTCGATGCCGCTGCGCTTGAGCGGATCGAGGTAATCGCGCGCCATCTGGTAGAACGACGGCCGGATGTAGACGTCGGAGGTCGCGGACAGAAGGTCCTCCAGCGTGCCGTTGCCCAAGCGCACGCCCTGCTCCACCACGTCCACGAAGCGCGGTGTGGGCACCGAGAACACCGTGACGCCGGCGTCCAGGGCGCGCACGGCCTTGGAATACGCCCCGGAGTTCACGGTGCCCACGGTGCCGATCACGCCCACACGGCGATTCAAGGTGGCCTTCACCGCCGCTCGCGCGCCCGGCTCCACAACGCCGATCACTGGCACGTCGAAGACCTGCTGCGCGAGCGCGAGACCCGCGGCGGTCGCGGTGTTGCACGCGATGACGATGAGCTTGACACGCCGCTGTGTGAGCCAGCTGCCGATCTGCAGCACGAACGAGCGGACCTCCTCGGGCGAGCGCGGCCCGTACGGACACCGCACGGTGTCTCCGAAGTACACGATGCTCTCGTTCGGCAACGCGCGCATGATCTCGCCAGCCACGGTGAGGCCGCCGAGCCCAGAGTCGAAGATGCCGATGGGGAGTTCTCGCATGTGGTGAGTATAGCCTTCGGCGACGGCTACTACGCCGGACACACGATGCGCTCCATCTCCTCGGCTATCTCGTGCACGGGAAGCACGGAACGCGCGGCGCCGAGGTCCACGGCCGCTTTGGGCATGCCCCACACCGTCGAGGTGGCCTCGTCCTGGCAGATCGTGGGTGCCCCGATGTCGCGCATCCGCTTGAGGCCCATCGCGCCGTCGGCACCCATGCCGGTGAGCAGCACCCCCACCGCATGCGGGCCGTAGGAGCGCGCGACCGAGTTGAACAACGTGTCCGCCGAAGGGATGTACAACTGCCCCGGCTCCGGTTTGGTGAAACGCAGCGTCGTGCCGTCGATCTCCATGTTCCCGCCCGTGGCGGCCAGGTACGCTGTCGCCGGGCTCACGGTCTCGCCGTCGCGCGCCGGAACGACTTTGATCCTGCAGCCGGCGTCAAGCCACGCGGCGAGGCCTGGCACGAAGCCCTCGGCGATGTGCTGGGCGATCACGATCGGCAGCGGGAACTCCGTGCGCAAACGTCCAAGCACCGCCAAGAGCGCGGACGGACCGCCGGTCGAAGAGCCGATGGCCACCACTTGCGCCTTGCGCACCCGTGTCCGTTCGACACGCACGGGTTCGCGCTGGTCCAGCGGTCGGCGGCCCCTGATGTGCGTGATGACACGCACGCGCGAAAGTATCTTCACCCGGCGGATGATGTCCTGCCCGATCGTCTGCAGCGCTGCCCAGTCCTTTGGCTCCGGCTTCTTGATGACCTCGAGCGCACCCATCGCAAGCGCGTCGAACGCGCGCCCCATACCTTCGCCGTACACCGACGAGGACACCACGAGGATCGGCGTGGGGGTGTAGGCCATGATCTGCTCGGTGGCCTGGAGTCCGTCCATCTTCGGCATGTGGACATCCATGGTCACGAGGTCGGGCCGCAGGCGCGCCACCATCTCCACGGCGTCCTGCCCGTTGATCGCCACACCGACGACCTGGATGGCGGGATCGCTCGAGAGGATCTGCGACAGCATCTCGCGCGCGACAAGCGAGTCGTCGGCGATGACGACTCTGATACGATGTGGCGCGGCCGGGGGCGGGGAGCTGCTCATGCGCTACCTGATCAACCGCTCGACCGTGTCCAAGAGCGTGTCCTGGTTGAAGACCGACTTGGTGATGTACGCGTCAGCGCCCGCGTTGATCCCCTCGGCCTTCTCCTCGTCCCGCTCGAGCGAGGTGACGATGATGACCGGAATACCCTTCAGCGCGTCGTCCGACTTGATCGCCCTGGTCAGTTCGAAGCCGGTCATGTTCGGCATCTGCACATCGGTAACCACCGCGTCAGGGTTCAGGCCCTCGCGCAGCTTGGCCAACCCTTGGGCGCCATCGGTCGCCGTTTCCACCTCGTAGCCGGCCGCCTCGAAGATCGAGCGCTCGAGCTCGCGCGTGGTGAAGGAGTCTTCGCATATGAGGACCCTGCTCGGGCCCTTCTCGACGGGCTTCTCCTTCGTGGCTCCCTGTCGACGCATGCGCACGCCTGTGAGCTGACGCCCGTTGGCCATGAGGTCGGGCACGTTCAGGATCGGCACGACCTCGCCCGCGCCCAGGATGGTCACGCCGGCCACGTTGTCCACGCGCTTGAGGTGCGTGCCGAGCGTCTTGATGACGATCTGCTGCTCACCTACGAACTCGTCCACGATGAGGCCGATGCGGTGACCAGAAAAACCCAGTGTCGCGATCGGGATCTTCGAGACGCCATCGTCGGCACCGGACTCGACGCCGAGGATGTCGCGCAGATGCACCAGGGGCACCGTGCGGCGCTGCCGGCGGATGACCTCGCGACCCTCCACCTTGATGATCTCCGAGCGCTCCACCCGCGCGGTCTCCTCGATGGACGAAGTCGGCAGAGCGAAGGTCTGCCCACCCACGCGCAGCAGCAGCGCACGGATGATGGCAAGCGTGAGCGGAATGGTCAGGCGGAAGGTCGAGCCACGGCCGAAATCAGACTCCACGTCGAGCGCGCCCTTCAGGCGCTCGACCACGAACTCGCGAACGACGTCCATCCCCACGCCGCGACCCGAGATCTCGGTGATGATCGCGGCCGTCGAGAAGCCCTTCTCGAATATCAGGTAACGCGCCTCGCGGTCCGATAGCGATCTTGCCTCAGCCTCGCTCAGATAGCCCTTCCGGACCGCGGCCGCCTTGACCTTGGCCGGGTCGATGCCTCCGCCGTCGTCGGAGATGTCGATGACGATATGGTCGCCCTCCTGCCGTGCGGCGAGCGTGATGGTGCCTTTGGCCGGCTTACCGGCCGCGACGCGTTCCGCCGAGGGCTCGATCCCGTGGTCGACGGCGTTGCGCATGATGTGCACGAGCGGGTCGTTGATCTCCTCGAGCACTTTCTTGTCGAGCTCGGTGTCCCCGCCTTCGATCACGAGGTCGACGTCCTTGCGGTACTGGCGCGCAAGATCGCGCATCGCTCGTGGGAACGTGTTGAAGACGGTGCTCACGGGGAGCATCCGCAGCTCCATCGCCTGCTCCTGCAAGTCACCCACCACCGTCGAGGTGCGTGATGTGTCGTCCGCGTAGTCCTTCGCGAGCATGGCCAATTCGGTGCGCTGGGACAGGAGCACCTCGTCGAGTGCCCGAATGTCGACGTCGAGCGCCGCTGACTGATCCTCGGCCAGCATGGTGAGCAGCGTCTTGACCCGCGCCCAAGTCTGCAGCGCCTCGGTGGAGCGCGCGGCGCTTGCGCGCAGGTCGCGCACGCGCTGCCCGGCTTTGATCTGCGCTATGACGACCTCGCTCACGAGGTTCAGCAGCCGGTCGACCTGCGTCGTCCGTATGCGGACGGTGGTCTGCTCGCGCGACGTGAGCTTCTCCTCCCGTTGCGCCTCCTGCCGCGTGCCCGGCGTCCGGGCATCGCACGCGGACTCGTCGTCTGGCTGATCGTCGTGCTCGTCGGGCAGGGCTCCCGCCTGCAGGGGCTCTGCAGTCGAAACGGGCGTCTGTAGCCGAGTCGGCTGCGGCTCATCCCCCCGTGCAGCCACCGCCGCAGCAGCGGGCGCTCCGCCCGCTGCAAGCGCGGCGAGCCTTGACGTCACGCCCTCGAAGTCCGCCTCGGCGGCCGACTCCTTGCCCGCGTGCTCGGCGAGAAAGAGCACGGTATCGAGCGCCTCGAAGAACGTATCCGTCATGTCCGCCGTGTAGGCCATCTCGCCGTCACGGACCTTCACCATCACGTCCTCCATGCGGTGCGCGACGTCCGAGACCTCCATCAGTCCGACCATCCGCGACGAGCCCTTGAGCGTGTGCGCGTCGCGCAGCCATTGGTCGATGAGCGGTCGGTTCGACGGATCGGCCTCAAGGGAGATGATGCCTTCGTTCAGCCGCTGCAGCAGGTCGGTGGCCTCCTCCTGGAACTTGGCTATGAATGCCGAGCGGTCGAACTCGACCATGTCATCTCCTTCGCGGCGCCTGCGCGGTCACTGATTTACGATCTTGAAAGCCGCGCCGATGCTGTTGGACTCCTTGGCGATCGTGGCGAGCTGCTCGGCGGCGCCTGCCACCTGACGGGATGCGGCCGCGGTCTGCTGCGCCACTGAGGCCACCTCGCGCATGGCCTTCACCACCTGCTCGGTGGCGCTCCGCTGCTGCTGCGTGGCGGCAGATATCTCCTTCGCGGCGCTCGTGGTCTGCTCGATCGTGGAGAGGATCTGGTCCAGGCTGTCGCCCGTGACGTGTGCCAGGTCCACTCCGCCCTCGACCTGCTTGAGTTCCTGCTCGGTGGCGATTACGAGGTCGTTCGCCGCGCTTTGGATCTCCGTCATGATCGTCTCGATCTCGCCGGTGGAATCCACGACGGACTCGGCGAGCTTGCGGATCTCGACCGCGACCACCGAGAAGCCCTTCCCGGCTTCGCCCGCGCGCGCGGCCTCGATAGCGGCGTTGAGCGCAAGGATCTTGGTCTGGTCTGCGATGCTGTTGATGATGATGAGCACCTGGCCGATCTGCTGGCTTCGCTCGCCGAGCTGCAGGATCTTCGCCGCGGAGGACTGCGCACGCGCTTTGATCGACTCCATCGAATCCAGCGTGTTCATGACCGCCTGCTGCCCGCTCTCGGCGTTGCCGAGCGATGTCTCCGCCATGCGGACAACGTGGTTCGCGTTCTCGGCGATCTGCCGGTACGTGGCGGCAAGCTCCTCCATCGTCGCGGTCGTCTCGCTGATGGACGCCGCCTGCTCGGCGGCGCCAGACGCCTGCTGCTCGGTTGCCGACAGGATCTCGCCCGAGGCGCCCGACAGCCGCGTGGAGGAGTCGTGCATCTGGCTGATCAGATAGATGATCAGGTCGAGCATCTGGTTGTACGAGCGCGACAGCACGCCGAACTCGTCTTTGGTCTCAAGCTTCACCTTGTGGCCGATCTCGCCCTCGCAGGCGGCGCGGATGCTCGTCACCACCTCGTACAGCGGCGCCATCATCTTCTTCCCGACGCGAGTCTGCACGTACGCGAGCACGATCAGGACCGCGATGAAGACAGCGATCATCGTCGCTCCCCGCAGGAGCAGCGCGGTGTTGAGCTCCCCCATCTCGTCTCTGAAGATCACCCATCCCGCCACCACCTGAATGGTGTTGGCCACGGCGATCAGCGCCAGGTTGAAGATGGTGAACTTCAGAAAGAAGTTGCTGTTGACCCTGTCGAACAGTGACTTGATCATGTGCGCACTCCTGTCAGGCGTTATCGCCAATGGGCTCGAGCACCTTGTCCAGATTCACGATGCCGATCAGCCGGCCTTCGATGTACACCGAGCCGGCCACATACTCGGCCTGCGTCTTGTCGAGCGTGGAAAGGGCAGGCTCGACCGATTCGCGCGGCACTTCGACTATGTCGCCGATCTCATCGATCACGATCGCCGTCACACAACGGTCGTTGGCGACGATGATCGCGCTGGGCAGCTCCTCGTCGGGTCCGCGCTGGGTCCTGCTCGGGACCCGCATCATCGTTCCCAAGTCGGTCACCGAGACGATCTCCCCGCGGACGTTGACCACTCCGAAGATGTAGTCGGGTACACGGGGTATCCGCGTGATCAGGTAGTCGTTGTAGATCTCGCGGACGCCCTCGATCGGGAAGGCGTACCACTCCTCACCGAGCCTGAACAGCAGCAAGCCCCGCGTGTCGCGGCTGGTCTCCTCGTCCTGGATCTGTGCGAGCGACTCAGCGCGACGCCTCAGGACCTCGGCCACCTGCACGTTCGCGATCGAACCGGCACCCAACTCCCCCGAGGTCATCATCGGCCTCCTGCGGACGCATCGGCTGCGGCGAGCGCAGCGTCGGGAACGAGCCGGTCGATGTCGAGCAGCAGCACGAGCCCCTCCGGAATCCGGCACATGCCGAGCATGCGGTCAGCCAGGCCGTAGAGACCGGACGGCGCCTGGAGTCCACCTTCGGGTAGGTCGATCACGTCTTCCACCGCGTCCACGACGAGGCAGACCACGTGTCCCCGGACGCGGCAGAAGACCATGGGCGTCTCGAGGGTGAACGGCCGCGGCTCGAGTCCGACGAGCACGCGCAGGTCGATGGCGGGCACCACCACGCCGCGCACATCGATGAGCCCGAGCAGCGCGGGCGCATCATCGGGCACCGGCGTGAACTCGGCCAGCTGCTGGATCTCTTGGACGACGTCTAGCGGCAACCCATAGAGCTGCCCGTTCAACCGGAACGTCACGGCTTGGGCAGGACACACAAGGTCGCTGGCGTCCGCGGTGCTCTCCGAGGGAAGGGCCGCCATCTCTTCAGTTCCCGACGCCTCGGCTGTGGTGACAGCCGACTTCTCGGCCTTGGTGGTCTTACGCGGCAACGCACACCCCCTACTGGACGAAGCGCAGGACTCTGTTCAATTCCTCGGCGCTCACTTCGCCGCTCTTCACACGAGACAACCCGGGAACCGCGATCGGCCGCATGCCCGCGGCGATCGCCGCCTTTGCGATCTCGGATTCGCTGGCGCCACGCCCGACGACCGCGCGGACGGGCTCGGTGAACGGCAGCACCTCGTGGATCGCGACCGCGCCGCGGAAGCCGGTCTTCCCGCAGTTCGGGCATCCGGTACCCGCTTGGTCGCGAACGCCTGCAGGCGCGCCCGGGATCTGGGCGGCGAGCGCCCCGTCGGTCTCCACGGAGCAGTTCGGGCAGTTCAGCCGCACCAGTCGCTGGCCCACGCCTAACGTGAGCGCCGAGGCGAGGCTGTGCGGCTCGGCGCCGAGATCGAGCATGCGGCGTACGCCGGAGGCGATGTCGGCCGCAGGGAAGGTCGCGATCACGAGCTTCCCTTGGCCCGCGGCCTCGACCGCAAGATGCACGTCCTCGACGGTCCTGAGTCCGTCCACCGCGATCACGTCGGTATCCTGCCGCATCCCGGCAGCGATGTACGCCGCAGGCGCAAGACCGCCCGGTTCGATCATCACCTGGGCCACGGAGGCAAGTTCGTAGTCGATGGACTGCTCCACGGAATAGACCGTCTTCCCCGCCGCCGCGGCGTGTGCGAGCAACGCGTAGTAGGTGGTGCTGGCGCCGCCGGCGACCGGCGCACAGACAAGCAAGATCCCCCGGCCGCGCTCCACCATCGCGCGCAGCGCGCGCGTCTCGGCCTCCGGCATGCCGAGATCCTCGAAGCGGCGCGGCTCCGGCCGGAAGGGCGCGAGCGTCACCACGAGCCGTTGACCGGCGATCGTCGGCACGACCGACACGGTCAACACGCGATCTTTGTCCCCGATGCGGGTTCGAACCCTGCCAAGCGCGGGGCGGGATGCGGGAACACTCCCCAGCCTGGCGTAGCTCTTGAACCCGTCCACCAGTGCGCCCTGCATTGACAGCGGCGCACTCGACACCTTCTCGAGGACGCCCTTCACCCGGTAGACGAGAAAGAAATCGTCTTTGTACGGCAGCAGGTGGATCCTGCTCGCACCCCGCGATACCGCGTCCTCCAAGATGTCGGCCACGAGCACGGAGACCTTACGCGTATCCGCGACCGCAAGCACGTCGAGATCGATCGTAGCGGGACCTCGGTCCGCACGGGCCGCCTCCGCCATCTGCTCGATGGTGCCGGCGCCTGCGAGGATCCCGGCGGACGCCGCCTCGGCCACAGGTGCCACAGGCACAGCGGGAGTCTCGTCCGCCGCGTCCTCGAAGAGATCGGATGACTCCGGTCCGGGCAGCCCGGCGTTCGACCGCACGGAAGAAGCATCCCCCGCTGCGTCTGGAGGGTAGTACTGGTCGAGCGTTGAGGCGAACGATGCCCCGTCGGCGAGCACGGGCTCTACCTCGAGCCCGATCTCAGCCGCCACGTCATCGAGCGCGAACACGTCCATCGGGTCTCCCACCGCGACGGTGAGCATGCCCTCGATCTCGAAGAGAGGCAACACCTTGCGGGCGCGCGCGACGGATGCCGGCACGAGAGCCAGCGCGTCGTCCTCCGGCGTGTAGCTCGAAAGGTCCACCTGAGGCACGCCGAGCTCGTGTTCCAGCACGGAGATCACGTCGATGGGGCTTGCGAGTGAACGCTCGGACAGAATCACGCCGACGTGCGTGCCTCGTGCCGCCGCTGCGTCACGGACACCCCCCAGCTGCTCGGCCGTCATCAGGCCGGCGGCGACGAGGCTGTCGAGCACTCGTCCTGTGATGGCATTGGCAACCATGGCCGGCCCCCTAGCCCTGCACCTTCGCCAGTTCTTCGGCCACAGCGACAAGCAGAGTTTCGGGCTCCACCGGCTTGGTGAGGTACTGGTTGGCGCCCGTTCGAATGCCGGTCGCCATCGCCTGTTCCTCGGTCTTTGCGGTGAGCATGATGATCGGGATCTCCTTGTAGTTCTGATCGAACTTCAGGAGCCTGCAGACGCGGTATCCGTCAAGCTTCGGCAACATGACGTCGAGCAGTATCAGGTCGGGCTTCTCGGCCCGGGCCGTCTCAAGGGCCTCGGCTCCATCCGCGGCAGTGATGACCTCGTACCCTCCCGCGAGAAGGATCGCCTTTATCATCTCAAGGATGGTCGGGCTGTCGTCCACCGCCAGAATCCGAGCGGCTGCCATGCTGAACCCCTCCTTCTTGTCGCCACCGAGAGCGGCCCTTACGAGCCTCAGTCTATGCTCCGCTCATGGCCTTACGACACTCTATCAGACTGCGTTCACACGTCCTGACCAGCAGATCTGCCTGAAAGCCACCCGAGAACTCGGTCCAGTGACCATCGGGGCTGCTGCGCAGCGCCTTGAGCGCATTCTCGTACTCTTTGGCGGCCGCGTCCCACTTGCGCTGCGCTTTATGGATGTTGGCGAGGTTCAGGTGCGCGAGCGCGAAGTCCGCATCGATGTATATGGTCTTCCTGAGTTCGCTGATGGCACGCAGCAAGTCCCCCTGGCGCTGATGGATGATGCCGAGGATGTAGTGCGCGACCGGCAGCAGCGGGTTGATCGCCAGCGCCCGGTCGGCGGCGCCCATCGCTTCTTGGTAATTGCCGGCGTCCGCATGCACGTATGCCGAGAGCAGATGCGCCTCAGCGTTGTTGGGATCGGCGCCGAGCACCTCCCGGACCGCCTGCAGCACGTGACCGGGACGACCCTCCCGCAAGTCCGCGTGGGCCCGTTCGAGCAGCGACGAGACTTCGCCGGAGACCGTGTTCGGCTCCTGCGTGACCGGCTGACGGCCCGGACGCACCGTCTGTGCCGGCGTCTTGACTGGGGTTCGCGCGATGCGGGGTGCTCGTGCGGGGGCCTGTCCGAGCGCGAACTTCTTCCGCGGAACCGGCTTGCGGTACAAGAAGACGCCTCCCGCCTCGACAGGCTCGAAATCGTCGTTGATCGAAGTCAGGGTCTCGGAGTGGCCGGCGCGCAGGTATCCGCCG
>JAJZRZ010000165.1 GCA_021850085.1 Actinomycetes bacterium
AGGTAGAGGGCCACCCGGTCGCCGCGCTCGATGCCCTTCTTCTTGAGCACGTTGGCGAAACGGCTCACGATGTGGTGGAGCTGCTGGTAGGTGAAGATGCGGGAACTGCCGTCGTCGCCCTCCCAGATGATGGCCGCCTTGTTGCGCCTCCAGGTGGTGAGATGCCGGTCGAGGCAGTTGGCCGAGACGTTGAGCTGCCCGTCCTCGAACCAGCGGATGTCGAGCGTGTTGAAATCGCCGCTTGCGACCGTGGTGAACGGCTTCATCCACTCGAGCTCGGCGCGGGCGGCATCGCCCCAGAAGCCCTCAGGGTCCTCGACGGAGCGCCGGTACAGCTCCTCGTACGCGGCGCGGTCGCGCACCACGGCCTGCTCCGCGAACGCCTGCGGCGGCGGCACGACCGTTTCGCCCGCCCCAAGGTGCTCGATGCTCGCCCGAGACTCCTCAGACATCCCGCCCCCTTTGCCGTAGGCTCTGGTCAGGCTATTCCCCATGCCCTGACGCCTTGTCGTGTACGATACGGTTACCGCGACGCGAGGGGAACATCGTGAGCCTGATTGCCCGCAAGTACGACGACCTGCTGAACCGCCTGTCAAACCTCGGCAGCGCGCTCGTCGCGTATTCGGGCGGCGTCGACTCCACGCTGCTGGCGTTCGCCGCGCATGCAGTGCTCGGCGAGAAGTGCCTCGCGGTGTACGCAATCTCCGATGTCACCCCGCAGCCTGAGGCGGACTCGGCACGCGCAACGGCGATGCAGCTCGGCTTGCGCCTGCAGGAGACCGAAACCTACGAGCTCGCCGACCCTCGCTTCCAGGCCAACCCGCCGGACCGGTGCTACTACTGCAAGATCGAGATGTTCGGGCTGCTGCGGACGATCGCCCAAGCTCGAGGGATCGAGTGGGTGCTCGACGGCACCAACGCCGATGACACCGGCGACCGCCGTCCAGGCAGACGCGCTGCCGTCGAGTACGGGGTCGTGAGCCCACTGCTCGAGGTGGGCCTCCACAAGGATGAGATCCGAGAGCTGGCTCGCGAGCTCGGGCTGCCCAACTGGGACAAACCGTCGATGGCGTGTCTCGCATCGCGCTTCCCCTACGGCACGCCCATCACCGAGCGGCTTCTCGAGCAGGTGGCCCAGGCCGAGGCGGCGGCCCGGGCGCTCGGGCTGCGCCAGGTGCGCGTGCGCGCGCACGGCGACGTGGCGCGGCTTGAGGTGGAACCCTCGGAGATGGAGCGCGCGTTCGCGCTGCGCGACCAGCTTTCGGCGGCCCTCAAACAGGCTGGCTTCAACTTCGTGACGCAGGACCTCGACGGCTACCGCTCGGGCTCCTTCGACCGCAGCCTTCCCGAGGACGTGCTGAAGTCGCTTTGAGGTCCCGCCGCTCGGTCTATGCCACCAGTTCGCGCAATGCCGCACGCACGGCTGCGGGCATGCGTTCACGCAGCCGTGCGGGATCCCCCATCGCCTGCCCGAGGATGCGTGTGGTGAACGGCTGCGCGGTGGCCACGATGTCGATCTCGGGGTACAGCGCCCGCGCCACGCCCTCCACCGTGGCCAGAGACTTGATGAGCAGCCCGTAGCCGCTGGGAATCCTCACGCCATGGCGGCCCAGCAGCTTCAGGAATCCCAGACCGAACAGCGCGAAGTCGCGCGTCCCGTCTCGGCGCGTGGTGCCGTCCAACAGCTTCCCCAGCCCACGGCGCACAGCCTCGATGCGATCGGGCGGCACGTGCACGCCGAGCTTGGCCGAGTAGGTGAGCGCGCGGTCCGCGTCACGGTAGACAAGCGCCGCCATCACCTGCGTGATGTTCATGCGCTCCTCGGGGGTGAGATGGCCAACGATGCCGAAATCGAGGTATGCGATCGTGTCGTCCGGGGTCACGAAGAGGTTCGCTGGGTGCAGATCCGCGTGGTAGCGTCCGTGCACGAACACCTGGCGCATGAATGCGGTGGCCCCGTGAACGGCCAGCCCACGACAGTCCACCCCTTCGGCGCGAGCGGCTTCTAGCTCCGTCAGGCGCCAACCGCGCATGTATTCCATGGTGAGCATACGGGCGGTGCTTCGCGGCCACACGATGCGCGGGACCACCACGCGCGGATCGTCGCGGAAATCGAACCTGAAGCGGTCGGCGAAACGGCCTTCCTGTCGCAAGTCCAGCTCGCGCTCCACGGTCACAGCGGACTCGTCGAGCAGCGCCACCGGATCGAAGCGCCGGGCAAGCCCGGTCCCAGCAAGGCGCGCGGCAAGTCGCCGGGCCACCGCGATGTCGGCGCGGATCGACTCGGCCGCACCCGGGCGCACGACTTTCACCACCACGTCGGCACCCGGTGGAAGCACCTCGCCCCACACTGGCCTGTAGGACTCCGAGAGCGTCGCGCGGTGCACTTGGGCTATGGAGGCCGAAGCGAGCGGCGTGTCCTCGAAGGTGGCGAAAAGCTCCTCGGGCTCGGCGGCGAACTCGGCGGCGATCACGGCGCGGATCGCACTGGCCGGGATCGGCGGCACAGAGTCTTGCATGCTGCGCATCTCGGCCACAAGCTCGTCAGAGAACTCGTCGGGGCGCACCGAGATGAGTTGCCCAAGCTTCACGAACGCCGGTCCGAGCTCCTCGAACGCGCGGCGCGTGCCGCGGGCCCAGGCCGCACGCCGAACGCGTCCGGGCGCGAGTCCGAAACGCGCGGCCGGCACCTCGGCGAGCAGGTGCTTGGCGAGAACGCGCAAGACGGTCGATCCCCGGGAAGCCACTGCGCCCTCCTAGCCGATCTTGCGGACGAGCGTCTCGAGCAGCGACTCGATGCTGTCGAGCCTGCCGCGCAGCTCGGCCACCTCGAAGCGGATCTCCTCGAGCGCGGGGTCCGAATCTCGCTCGGCGGCCGGCTCCTCGCCGCGCGCACGCGCCTCGAGCGCTCTCTTGAGCCTCTCCTTCTCCTCGGCCACCATGGCGGCGAGTCCGTCCACGAACGCATCGGGGCCACCGCCCATGCCCTCCGGCCCGCCCGACTCCCCACGCAGCACCGCAGCCTTCAGGCCTTCGTCGGCGGCCTCGTGCGTTAGCATCCACGCTGCAAAGAATCGCATCACGTCGTCGGTCATGACTCGCCCCCCTCGGCAAAGATACTCATCGCATCACAGGGTAAAGCAAACGGCTACCGGGAGCGGAGCAGGCGAAGCCCGTTGGCGATGACGATGAGCGCAACGCCGGTATCCGCCAAGACGGCCATCCACAAGGTGGCCACCCCGAAGACCGCCAGCACCAGCACGATCGCCTTCGCGCCAAGCGACAGCACGATGTTCTGGCGGATGTTGGCCATGGTGCGTCTGCCGAGCGACAGGAACTTCGGGATGGCCGAAAGGTCGTCGCGCATGAGCGCCACATCGGCTGTCTCGATCGCGGTGTGGCTGCCCGCCGCTCCCATCGCGATGCCGATATCGGCCGTGGCGAGCGCGGGGGCGTCGTTCACGCCGTCCCCCACCATCGCCACGACGCCGTACTGCTCGCGCAGCGCACGCACCGCGGCGGTCTTGTCCTCGGGCAGAAGCCGTGCCCTGAACTCCGACAGGCCGGCCTCCGCGGCCACTCGCGCCGCCGCCCGTGGGTTGTCGCCGGTGAGCATCACCACGTGCTTCATGCCTGAATCGCGCAGTTCGCGCATCGTCTGGGCCGCGGCTGGCCGGACGGCATCCGCGATGCCGAGCATCCCGAGCGCCCGCGCCCCCGTGCT
>JAJZRZ010000166.1 GCA_021850085.1 Actinomycetes bacterium
ATGGCGCTTGAGCTCCACGGCGGCGTCGGCATACGCGGTGACCCGTTCGGCGATCGGTGCTGTCGATACCAGCTTGTCCACGATCCGATCGACCGCGGCCTTCGTCTCGGGTGAGACGTACTTGTATGCAGCTCGGCCGCGTCCGGGCAGCATGCGCGACAAGGCATCCAGGTCGCGCGTGAGGCCGGAAACCGCCGGGATGGCGAGCCCCGCTCCTATCTGCCGGCGTTCCTCGACGGCCAGAGAAAGGGATGTGGTGCCGAACGTGCGGATCTCGGAGCGTGCGCGGTCCTTCGCCTCATACACGCCCTCGCGCACTGCGCCGTAGATCTCGCGGGTGAACGCCCCGCGAAGGGCTTTCAGCCGGGGAGCGGGTATGTGGCCTGCTCCCGCTCGCCGCTGGGGGACTACTCGCTTGAACACGGGACTGTCGGTCCTGTCCCAGATTATGATGTGCGCATGCGGATGCCCGGCTACGGGATTGTGGTGGGCCGCCACCCAGCGCATGTTCTCGCGCGGGATTCCTGTGGCCGTGGACAGAGCGTCGACGCTGGCGCGAACGTGACGCTCCCACTGCGCCTTGGAGTCCAGGCCAAGCTCCTCTGCGTCAGCTCGGCCAACGGAGACGATCACGCGATAGATCGGGGCGTGCGAGAGAGCCGCAAGCTCATCGGTGACGGAGGCAAGATCGGGGATGCCATTCTCGTCGAAGAGGCCGTGGGCACCGCCGTCGGCGACGACGCCCGGGCGCTCGGCGATGTAGCGTGTGTACGTGGCGTCGTCCGCGACATCGCGAGTCACCATCCGTGCGACGGAATCGGCCGTGACGGTCAGATCCGTGCCGGGCCGCATGGCAATGTAGGCGGCGTGCGCGCCGTCCCCGGCGCTCGGAGCGGCGTAGCTGACTTTGACGACGAGAGGCCCGAGTGTCACGGCGTTCTCCCGGCGCCGTCATCGTCCGGCCGCGCCGGGGGCTGTGCCGCGCCCATGTACTTGAAGCCGTGGCCCTCGGCCTCTCGCCACATCTGCGTGACACCGTGCGGATCGAGCTCGAGGACCCTGGCCAGTATCTCGCGGACGAAATACACCATCGCGGCTGTAATGCCGCCGACCCGATAGAGCCTCTTGTGCAGCCGCTCCGAGTGCGTCTCCATCTCGGCTTTGACAACGCTGCGTAGCAGACGCTCGACGTCGTAGTAGCGCTCACCGAAGATCTGCGGATCCATCCCCGCCAGCATCACCTCGCGCCCCTTGACCGCCATCGCAACGCCGTCGTGGGCCGCCAGGGCCGAAAGCCGGTCATAGTCCTCCGGCGTCAGCCGGATCATCAGGCGCTTCGGCGTTCCGGCGCTTCCCAGAGGCGCACGATTGTTTGGCATGACGGGCACCCTTCCATCCGAGGACTGGTATGCAAGAGCGCATGGTACGCGCTCTGCACGAGTGCACAGGACTTTCGCCTTGGAGGCCGGATCAAGGGGCCGATTTCCGAGCAGCTCTCGTGCTTGGCTGTGAGCAGCTCTGGGTGACCGCAAGTGCCCGATAGCAGCTCTGCTGCTGGGCGGAGTCTTGGACGGGTTTCGGCTGCTCATCGGCTTAGCCGGTGATGCGTTCCCCTCGCGGCGCTGCGAACTGAGCAGCGACGCTTATCCTGCGTTCTCTCCCCAACCGCCCGGACTCGCTGAAGGCCGCGCGAGTGAAGTCCGCGATGTGATTCGGAAAGTCCGAGTCTCCGACCCCCGAGGCAGGTCGGAGACGGTCGGGCTGTCCACAGGTGGGCTGCCTGTGGTCAGGCCGGCGGACGGACGGCGGGATCGCGGCGACCGCGCGCACCACACGACAAAGCGACGGGGCACCCGGCTCGCTTGAGCTGGATGCCCCGTCCCCGGAGAAGTGTCAGCAAGTCCGGGAAGCACACGGCTCAATGAAGAGCCGTCGGGAGTAATGATATCGCGGGTAGGCGCGAAGCGCTGGTCTGCCCGTGAGCGACTTGATCTCTACGGGGCGACGCCCCCAGGATCCCGCTTGCGGGGGCCTGGGGGCCGGGCGCGAACCCGACCCCCAGGCCAGCTACTCTCTACATCAGACCCAAGTCACGAAGCGAGGCGATGGACTCGTCACCCACGACCACGTGGTCGAGGAGTTCGATACCGAGGACGTCCCCGCCCTTGACGATGCGGCGGGTCAGCTGGATGTCGGCACCGCTCGGAGTCGGGTCGCCGCTCGGGTGGTTGTGGGCGATGACGATAGAGGCTGCCGAGAGCATCACGGCGGGCTTGAACAGTTCGCGGGGGTGGACGATTGAGGCGTTGAGGCTTCCGACCGACACGGCCCACGCACCGATTACCCGATTCTTGGTGTTGAGCGCCAGCGCGACGAACTGCTCACGGTCGAGGTGGTCGAAGTCGAACAGGTCACGAACGACCTTTGCTGCATCCTCGGGCGTACTCACGGTGTCGAGTTCGCTCGATACGGTTTCGCGCACGAGATAGGTGGAAACCACCTGCAGCGCCATGCCTTGCGGGTAGCTCTTCCTGCTCCTTGCCATTGTGGTGCTCCCTTCATCGCGACTTGCTGACACCTCCAGTGTAGCGTATCACGCAACTAATGGCAAGTCCTATTCTGAGAATATTAGCAGGTCAGAGCATGTTTTTCTGGCAGAGAGACGGACGCCTCAACTCCGGCAGTCGAACATCGCAGAACCCATCCTCCCCCTTCCATGCCGAAGGTCTGGCGGCCGCAGCCAGGCCGCAGCCGGTGAGGAGTCCTCGGCTGATCGTGCCGAGGACGAACGACATCCGGGGCGGATCGGCGGGTGCGGGCGTTCGGCCCTAGCCGCCCTTGCGCTGTGCACGAGTGCAGAGCAGTGAGCCCCCGCATGAGCGGGGGCTCTGGGGCCTACAGCGCCAGCCACTGCTCTTCGTCGACGATCTCCTCGAACAGGTCGCTGAAGTTCATGTTCAGAGCTCCTGCGAGGTCATCGAGCATGTAGAAGTTGATGCGCCTCTTGTTCAGAACGACAGCCATCCATTCGGAGGACTTGCCGAGCAACTCACTCGCCTCGCGGTTGGTGATGAATCGGCGGCGCAGCACCATCCGCAGCTTCGCAGGGTCGATGGGAATGGATGTTGCCGGACGCACCCGCTTCTTGGTTTCGCTCATCTGTCTTGCTCCCTTCGGTTGACTTGCTGACACCTCTAGTCTAGCGTATCGCGCAACCAATGGCAAGCATACAGACGGCCGGAGCTGCAAGTAAATCGCACTACTCTTAGGAAGCGGTCCTGCGCTCGATGACGATGTGGAAGGATCGATCTGTGCGGATGCTGCTCATCGCCAGCTCGTCCGGGTGTGCGAGATCGGGCAGCATGTCTCGGCCTGCATCGTACTGTCTTTCGATTGCTCTCTCGATGTCCGCCAGAGCGCGCTCCGCCGCGCGCTCGTCCCCCGACACAGGCACCGCGAACGTGTCACCACGTGCAAGCATGAGGGCCTTCGCGGCGATAGCATCGATTCGGGCGCCTCGGTCGTCTGCGCTCACGCGCGGTCCTCTCTTCGAATCAGACAGCAGCGAGGCTAACACGCATCGCTTGCCCGCCGCTTACCCCATCCTTCCATTCCGAGGGTCTAGCATATACGCAGACTGCAGGTGCGTGTCCGACACGAATGGGGGCTCGGAAGAGTGGGCGGGGAATGCCGGGGGCGTGTGGTTGGCG